>CAJWBT010000082.1 GCA_913020235.1 uncultured Chloroflexota bacterium | reverse complement strand
ACGGGCATCATGCCGTGGGTGAGCGGGAAAGCGGCCAGGTTGATCAGGAAAGCGAAAAGCAGCAGGGCGAGGACCGCATCGTGCTTGCGGATGTAATCGCCCCCCTCCACCAGGCTGCGCCACATCGAAGGCGACGATTGGGCCTTCGCCGGATTCGTCGGGCGAAGAAACAGGACGCAAAGGACCGCCAGCAGATATACCGCGACGATGGCCACAAAGGCCGGGCCCATGCCGACGCGCCTCAGCAATAAGCCACCGAGCAGGGGGCCGACTATCTGGCACGCGTCCGAGCCGGTGCGGTCCAGGGCCATGGCGTTAATCAGTTCCTCTCTTCTCATCACGTCGGCCATGATCGTCTGCCGGGTGATGTTGTCTAAGGCCCGGATCATTCCCCCCAGACCCGTGAGAAGGAAAATGTGCCAGGGTTCCAGCCGGCCCGTGACAACGAGCAGTAGTATGACCGCGGACAGGATAGAAACGGTCAGTCGCACGCCGATTATAAGCAGCCGCCGGTTGGAACGCTCCACCACCACGCCGTAAGCGGCGCCAAACATGGTGCCGCCGAATCGCAGCGCGCCGAACAGGCCAAGCAGAAACACGGAGCTGATCTCGGTCACGACAAACCAGGAGAGGACCAGTAGCTGCATCTGCTCGGCGAACCTCACAGAGAGGTTCGAGGCCCACAAGAAGCGATAGTTCCGCACCTGAAAGGACCGCAGTGGCCCTTCGGTAACCAGCAGCCTTAACAAATGCTGTCCCTTCTTTGCCCCTGGCTGCAATCAGCCGTGGGGCGAGTTGTGCTTCGCCCTTTACCGGGCCGGCGGCAAGGACCTCCAACCGGGGCCTCAGCGCCGAGCCCACCGGTCCTCTCCGGAGTGTCGAGCCGTTGGCGCGGCTCAATCACCCGCGTGTGGTCGTGATGTCACCCTTTTCTGTATCCCTCAGCCCATCGAGGCCTTCGATACCCCTGGCTCACCTGGCAGTATCGCAAGCATGAAAAAGCGGCGCTCCCGTCAGTCTTGAATCGCGCACCCGCAAGAGGGGCGTCAGAAGTGCCGGAGGTGAGTATAGCACCGAGGGAAATCCGAGGCCTGCGGAAGCGGGTTCGGCGGTGAACGGAGCGCCTCAGCCAATGGCGGCGAGTGACTCTCTCGCTTTGTCCGCGGCCGCCGCCACCAGCTCATCAACATCGTCGAAGGAAATCTCCACGCGGGCACGCAAGAATACCAATACCACGCGTCGCACCGGTTTACCTGTGGCCTGTTGCACCGCCATCGCGTAGGCCCCAACCTGCAGGGCGTACCGTTCCTTGCCCTGCTGTAGCTCTTCGCCGGCTTCCAGCGCATCGGTCTTGTAGTCCACTACGGTCAGGCCATCGGAGTCCTCGAACAGCAGGTCGATGAAGCCCTCGAACAGGGTGCCGTCCAGGGGGACACTGACGAACACCTCCCGGTAGTACCGGCCGGTGGCCACCGCCCGCTTCACGGTCGGCGTATTCAACCCGGTCCGGGCGAGGCCCGCCACCTCTTTCCATCGGTCCCAAATCCCCTCGGCGGCAGCCTGAGCCCGGCTGATCTCCTCCAGGTTCATCCCGGTAGCCAGGTCCACACTCTGCAACACGCTGTGAACGGCCCGTCCCAGGTTTGTGCCGCCACGGCCTCGCCGGTAGGGCACCTCGCCGCGCTCCACCTCTTCTTTGTTTATCTCGGCGAGGGTCGTCACCGCCAGGCTGGCCGGCCTGGAGGCACGACGGATAACGGCGTCGCGCCGTTGAATCCATGCCGTCCGGTCCCCATTGGTATCCAACGTATCCGCCGGGGCGTCGCCGGGGCCGGCCGGCGCGGGGAGTTCCCGTGTGGTGGGTCCTTCCGCGATCGAAACCTCGTGCCAAAGGCCGTCGATTTCCGAACCCAGCCGGCCGATGATCGCCGCCGGGGCCCCCCGGGCTTTGGCCGCATGAAACAGGCTGACGATGAGGTGGTCCCTGGCCCTGGTAGCCGCCACGTACATCAGCCGAACTCTTTCCGCCTGTTCCGCCGCCCGCTCTCGTACTTGCGCTTCCTCATATCCGGCGGTGGCAAAACCTCCGGTGCGCACCTCCACCGACCCAGAGGTCCGGTCGAAAATGATCGGGCCGGCCCGGGGGGTCCGGTCGACACCTAGGCCAGCCAGCACGACAATGGGAAATTCCAGGCCCTTGGAAGCGTGGATGGTCATGATGCGGACGGCATCCTCATCGGTCTCGACGGCGGGAGCTTCCACCATGCGGGCCCCTTCCTTGGCCTGGCCCTCAATCCAGTCCAGAAAAGCCCGTAGGGAGCCTCCGCCAACCTGGGCGAAAACCCGGGAACGCTCGATGACGAAGCGCAGCCTTCGCCACCTTTCCCGAGGCCTGGCTTTCCCGAAACAGGCCTCCACCATTCGGCGCTCTCGCACGAACCTTTCGATGAGCCGGTCCGGCGGCTCCCACACCCGGTCCCGATGGAACCGGCAGAGCACGTCCAGGGCCTCCTTCACCGGTCCGCCGGCGGGGCCGGGTTCGAGGTAGTCCAAGCGCCCGCCGCTCTCCACGAACTCCAGCAGCTCCACGTCGTTGCAGGCAAATGCCGACGACCGGAGCGCGGCCACCAGAGCCACCTGGTCGGCCGGAGCGTCGATGGCTCGCAGGCAGCCGATGAGGTCCCGGACATCCTGGGTTCCCAGCACCAGGGATTGGCCCTCCACCCGGTAGGGGATGGCGGCGTCATCCAGCGCCCGCTCCAGGGGCCGCAGGCTCGTCCGCGTGGGCAGCAGGACGCAGATATCCTGATACCTGGCCTCCCGAAGCGCCGGGGAGTCGCCGTCCCGCACGCTCCAGGGAGCGGACCGGATATCGTGGACCAGGCCCGCGATGGCTTCGCTCTCTTCCCGGCGGACTTCCAGCGCCGAAGCCTTTCGCGAGCCGCCGGCCCAGTGTACCCCGAGGGGTGGTTTGGCATCGGGGGGCAACCAACCGGCGGAAAGGGGAATGTACGGGGCTTGCAGGCCCGGCCCGGCATCGTCGGTCATCCACTTTTCAAACACGGCGTTGACCCAGGAGATGACCGGCTTCTGGGAGCGAAAGTTCTGCACCAACGGAGTGCTCTCCCGGCCCAGAAGGCCCCGTATCCGCTCCAGGGAGGCGATATCGGCCCTGCGGAACCGGTAGATGGACTGCTTGGTGTCGCCGACCAGAAACAGCTTGCCCGGCACGATCCGGGTGTCCATCCAGTCCGCCGGCCTACCATACTCTCCATCCTCCGCCGCCGTATCGCCGGACAGGAAGAAAGCGATCTCCGCTTGGATTGGATCGATGTCCTGAAACTCGTCGATCAAGATATGGCTGTACCGCCCCCGGAAATAACTCCTGACCTCCCGGTTGTCCCGAAGCAGGTCCCGGGCCCACACCAAGAGGTCATGAAACTCAGCCTTCCCGAGGCCGCGCCGCTCCTCCAGATACGCCAAGACAAAGGACCGCAGGCTTTCCAGCAGCGGCAGCAGCGCCGCCCGCCGCAGGCCTTCCAGCTCTCGGGCTTTCAACTCCTCCAGTTCCCACAGGAGGGCCTTCATGGCCGTGCAACCGTTCTTTGCTGTCGCCGGGTCAACTTCCCAATCCGGGATTCTCCCCCTCGAGAACGACAGTTTCCCCCACCGGGCCAGGACGTTGAGGGCCGAGCCCGTTTGGCGGTCCGCGGCGCCGAGCCGTTCCGCCAGGGCGGCCACCCGGCCGGCATGGGAGGCAAGGGGGTCATCCAGCCCATTCCGGGCCAATGGCAGCAACCTTCGAATCTCCGCAGCGGCGTCCACCAGGGCCCGCACCGCCTGCGTTACCGGCTCTTCCGCCGTCGGGAACGGGTGGGTTAGCAGGTCGTAGTCCCGGTGAAAAGCCCTGGCGATGGTGGACAGGTCCTCCAGCCGCAATCCCAGGGTTAGGGCCTTCAAGACGAGCGGACCGGTCTCCGCCGACTCCAATGCCTGGTCCAGCCATTCCTGCCAACGCCGCTCAAATTCGAGGCCGGCCTCGATCTCCTCGACGGTGTCAAAAGCGGGCGGGAGTCCGGCTTCCAGCGGCCGCTGCCGGAGCAACGAGCCGGCGAAACCGTGCAGAGTCTGAATGGAAACCCGCTCCATGCCACCCATTGCCTGGAGGCAGCGCGCTCGCTCGGCCTCACCGCGGTCCGGGTCCTGGGCCAGGGCTTCCAGCGCCCACCGGACCCTTTCTCCAAGCTCAGAGGCCGCCGCCTCGGCGAAGGTGATGGCGGCGATGCTGTCGATATCCGCCCGGCCGGATACCAGCAGCTCCACGATGCGGGTCACAAGCGCCGTTGTCTTTCCGGTGCCGGCCCCGGCCTCCACGAACAGGGTCTCGTCCAACGACCGGGCGATGCGGTCGCGTTGGGCCTGGTCGATGGGCGTAACCCTCCCGGTCATTCGGAGTCCTCTTCAGCGTCGGCCGGACCGGCGAGGTTCACGTAGGCGCCAAGCTCCGGATTACCCCGTTTGCGGTGCCACAGGACATCCCGGTCCGCCGGGCAAATCCGGTCAAAGTCGCAGTACTGGCAGTTCCTCGGCTTTCCGTCCCGGCCCGGAGGGCCCGGGTTCGCCGGGAAAAGCCCCTGCCCTATGCCCGAGGCGATGCCCTCCACCACACCCAGGAACCGGTCCTCCACCTGGGCCAACGGGACCGTCCTCCGCTCAAAGCCGCCGCGAGCGGTCACAAACCAGTAGCAGGCTTCGACATCCGGCCCCCCTCCGGTGCCGGAGCGGGCGGCCAGGGCGTAGACCGGAAGCTGTAAATGCCGGCCCCCGGCAAGGGGGTCGTCTTTCATATCCTGGTAGTAGCTCGTCCCCCCGGATTTGTAATCGATCACAACGACTTTCGAGTCGCCAGCCAGTGAATCTACCCGGTCGATCCGGCCCCGAAAGCGGATCCGGACTCCGCTCGGCAGCGTCAGTACAACCGGAGGGAGGCTGCCCGCATCGGCCATGCCGAAGGACCGCTCCGCCCATAGAGGCCGGGACCCTTCTTCAGACCGCCAGCGGCTATCCTCTTCCAGAAAGGCGTCCAGGTCCTGCCGGAGTTCTTCCTTGACCGCCTGCCACAGGAGGCTCTTGCCGGTGACGCCCTCGGCTTCGGCCCGGTCGAACTCCTCTTCGGCTACCTCCCGGAGCAACTCCAGATGCCCGCTATCCCACGGCTCGCCGTAGCCGGGCAGGCCGTCCCGCGCCGTCACCGTTTTAACGAACCGCTCCAGGATGTCGTGCAAGACCACCCCGCGGTCCAATGGCGAAATGACCAGTGCTTCCTCGGGCGGCTCCAATGCGGAGAGATTCAGAACGTCGCCCATGAAATACCGGAAAGGACAGACGGCCCAGCGCTCCAGCCGGGTGGGGGAAACCTCGCTGTCCGCTGGGAGGGATAGCCGCTGGCTCTTGCCAGCCATCTGGAACAGGCGCCCGTCCCAGGCCGTGAAGTCCGGCCCCAGCCGGCCCCGCTCCATCGCCAGAAACCGGCCCGCCGGCGTAGACTCCCCGGCCAGGAAATGGCCCCCCAGACGATGGCCCAGGGCCCGCCACCGGGCCACGCTCCCCACGTCGTAGTCGTGGGCGTCGGCCGGGGCCAAGCGCTTCACGAACTCCAGGGAGTGCTCCGAAGAGTGGATGACCGACAGCCAGGGCCGGTCTCCCAGCTTCGTGATATCCGCCGAACTCACCGGGCTGCCATTCAGACTTCGGGCGGCTTCCAGGAACCAGGGCGAGGGATGCTGGCCTCGTCGAGCGGAGGCGTTCGTCCTGGAATAGGAGAGGACTCGCTCGCCGCCGGAGGCCAGTGCGGCCAGAAACGACCGGCGCTCCTCGATCCTCCGGTCCCGCCGTAGCGGCAAGCCGGCACCCTTACCGACCGCTTCCCGCATGGAGTCGGGCAGTATCGGGTCATCCGCCGTATGGGGCGGGAAGGCCCCTTCGGCCAAGCCGGTCAGAAAGACCACGTCGAATTGCATCCCCTGGGCGGCTGCAGCCGGCGCCACGAATACTCCGGAACCGGTCAGCCCGGTACGCCCGGAAGGCGCCCCCAGCACGTCGTTCAGCGTCTGGTGAAAGCCGGCCAGATCGGTCCCCGAGGATGACACCGCATCCAGCCCAGTGAGGTCATCGACGAGCCCCACGACCCGGTCAAAGCTGGCTTGATGTTCCTGCGGCCATTGCTCGGGGTCGTGGGCATACTCCTTCAAGAAGCTCTGCGCCCACTTCGCAAACTCCTGCCACTCACTCCCATCGGCCGGGGGTAGGCGCCCGGAAAGCCGCCGCACGAACGACGTTAGGCCGGCCGCTGACGACACCAGCTCGTCCAGCCCCCTGAGCCGGGAAGGGGTTTCCTCCTCTATGGCCTCCGCGGCGGCTAGTTGCTGGGCCAGGCGGCCCCGGTAACGGCCGACCCGCTCCTGCCACTGGCCGGCCCCCTTCACCACCCCAGCTTTGCGAGACACAATTTCCCACCGGACCAGTTCATCCGCGGCAAGGCCGCCCCCTGGGCCGTGGCCCACCGGGGACTCGGCTATCCAGCCCATGACGCTGTTCCTGCTGAAGTCGCTCTCCATGACGGACATGAGCGACATGAGCAGTTTCCCGGCCGGCGTGTCCCGCAGCGGCGCCGGGTCGGGGCCGGCAACCGGGATACCAGCCAGGCGCAACTGGCTCGGGACGAGGGAAGCGTAGGGATCGGACTGCCGGTACAACACGGCCATCCGATGAAAGGGCAGGCCGCCCTCCGCCCGGCCGGCGATGCGGCGCACCACCAATCTGACCTCTTCCTGGACATCTGGGGCGCTCACCAGGTGGTGGGCGCTGAAGCTTCCGGGCGCCGGGCCGGTGGGCTGCGCCGTTCCCAGGGCGGATTGAAAACTCGCCGCAACACTCTTGGCCGAGGCATCGGTCTCTTCGTCTCCGGTGAGTCCGAGAATCATGGCGCACCGGCCCAAGCCGCCCAGGGCGCTAACCAGATCGGCTTCACCCGGCGAAGGCGCCCGCGGGAGGTGGAAGATGACGAGACCCAGGTCGCGCAGGGTACCGGCCGTCTTGCCATCCCGCACCGCCGCGGCGGCGGCCCAGGCCAGCTCTTCGGGGCCGTAATAGCCGCCGAGGCGCTCCCGAAAGGCCCGATACCAACGAACCATCTGGGAGCGGAGGGGGTCCATACGCTCCAAAGTGGATAGCTGGTCAATGGGTAACCTGTCCAGGTCTTTGAAAGTGCCCAGCAGCGAAGAGTGGAGGCGCGGATGTTGAGCAACCGGCCCCAAAGGCCCATCGCCCGCCACCCGGCCGGCCACGGCGCGGATGGTTTCTTGCTCGGCGAGGAGAGAGCGCGGGGCTTTCCTGCGTTCCGCCAGGGCGGGCGACCCGAGGAATTCAGCCAGCCTCGCCGAGACCATGAAGCGCACGTTGACCAACCCCTGCCCCGATGCCAGGTCGCGGCGTAGCGACAGCCCCGCGTATTGGGTGGGCACGACTACCGTCACCGGGGCCAAAACGTCGGCTCTCTTGGCCTCGACGACCAAGCGGGCCAGACGCTCCAGTGCCGGGGGGCCATAGATTTCAAGGTACAGGCGTGAATCTGCCACGTGTGGGTCCTCTGTATGAGGATTCGGCAGGCGTGTGGGCCGAACAGTTGTGAGTCTAGTGCCGGGTTGCCTCAGAGTCAACCGAAAGGATTGCCCTTTACCTGATGGCGATATGGAGCGTGCCAGGACGTTTGACGCCCCAACAGGGCGCTGCTACACTCAGGTTCGTCATCGGACCAGGCCAGGTGGGGCTACCCCATCTCCTGGGTACAGGAGGTCACCCAATGCCAGTCGACAATCGCTACGAGAAGCTCTTTTCTCCGGGCGCCATCGGGACCATGAGACTGCGGAACCGCATTGTGATGGCCCCTATCGTCACCCAATTCGCCACCGACACCGGCGCCGCCTCCCAGATGCACCGGGATTTCCTGGCGGAGCGGGCAAAGGGAGGAGTAGGGCTCATAATAGCGGAGGCCACCTACGTCGACCCGCTGGGCAAGGCCTTCGGCTGTCAGCTTGGCATCGACCGGGACGAGCTGCTGTCCAGCCACGTGCGGCTGACCGAGGCGGTGCATCGGTATGAGGCCAAAATCGCCATTCAACTGCACCACGGCGGGGCCCGCGCCAATCCGAAGTTCACCGGAGGCCGTATCGTGGCAGCCTCAGCGGTCAAAGACCTTCACACGACCCCGGAACCGCTGACCCTCGAGGAAATCGCCGCGCTGGTGCGGCGCTACGGCGAGGCCGCCTACCGGGCCAAGCGGGCGGGCTACGACGCCGTGGAGGTCCACGGAGCGCATGGCTACCTCCTCCACCAGTTCCTGTCCCCTGCCTCCAACCACCGCACCGACGAATACGGAGGCAGCCCAGAGAACAGAATGCGTTTCACGCTGGAAGTAATCCGCAGCGTACGGGAGGCGGTTGGGCCGGATTACCCGGTGATATATCGCCTCAGCACCGAGGGCGGCTACGGCCTCGAAGACTCCGTGGCCTTCGCCACCCAGTGGGCCGAGGCCGGAGTGGACGCCCTCAATGTGTCCATCGGCGGCACCGCGCCCATCACACTGCTGCCCCCGGAGACCAGTCCGA
>CAJWBT010000081.1 GCA_913020235.1 uncultured Chloroflexota bacterium | reverse complement strand
ACATGAAAGAACCCTTCGACCGGGTGGAGGCGATGGACCTGTTGAACATGCTGGTGGTGGCGGAGATGTCCGCCAAGGCGATCGCCATGCGCACCGAGAGCCGCGGAGGTCACTACCGGGAAGAGTACCCGGAGCAGAACGACGCCGAGTGGCTCAAGGTCATCACCGTCCGGAAGGAGAGCGGTCGGATGGCCCTGGACACCCTGGCCATCGACCCCGGCTGGACCGACCGCTCGGACCTTTTGAAGAAGGTCAGCTTCGCCGGCAGCCGCAAGTAGGCGGTCCGGCGCCCAGGCACGGCCGGCCCCCGGCGCTCACCGGGGCCGGCGGACACGGAATAATTGACATCTAGGAGGAGCGACCATGTCGGACACTCCGTACTTCGAAGACGTAAACATCGGCGACGAGCTTCCTTCCTTGAGCAAGGTCATTACCACCGGCATGTTAGTAAGGTACGCTGGAGCCTCCAGGGACTTCTCTCCGCTGCACTACGATCAGGAATGGGCCAACGCCAACAACGTTTGGGGCGGCATCATCGCCCACGGCATGGTGAAGACGACCTTCACCGCCCAACTTCTCACCGATTGGGCGGGGCCCTCGGGAACCGTGCGGGAAATGAAGTGTTTCTACCGGGGTCCCGACAAGCCCGGCGACACGGTGATGATCCGGGGCAAGGTAGTGAACAAACTGGAAAGAGACGGCGAGCACCTGGTGGAGGTGGATACCGAGGTGATTGGCACCGAGGAGAGGATTACCACGCCCGGCCAGGCGACGGTGGTTCTGCCTTCCAGAGTCCACCCGGAGGAACGGCCCAGCCTGGTGCGAATTCTCAGCGACGAGGCGCGCGCCAAACGGGTGGGCTCGGTCCTTGGAGAGCAGTTCCAGGCGGCGGACCAGATTCGAGGCCAGATGGGCGTGCCCTGGGCGCCCTACACGGCCCACGTCGACAGCACCTGGATCACCATGTTCGCCGAGGCCACCGAGGACTTCAACCCTCTGTACACCGACCCCGAGTATTCAAAGAGCACCCTCCACGGCGGCGTCATCGCTCCGCCCACTTTCCTGGCGGCCCTCGACCCAAGCTACCGCAGGGGGCGGGCGTCCGCCATACCCGAGCCCAATGTGGATCCCAATACCGCCAAAGGGGGCGGCAACGGCTGGGACGAGTTCCGCTGGTACGCGCCCGTCCGGCCGGGGGACACCATCACCGCCTACGGCCAGTGGAAGGAAGTCTACGAGAAGACGGGCCGAGCCGGGCAGCTGGTGTTCCTGGTGAGGGAGATCGAATACGAGAACCAGCGGCGCGAACTGGTGGCCCGCAGCCAGGGGGCGGTGGTCCGGATAGTCTAACGGATAGGGGGCCGGCGAGAACCAATCCCCATAGCGATCGCTATCGGCGCCACCAGAGAAGAGAAATGCTTGGCAGGTTTCTCCAGGGCTCCTGCGAGACAGGATGGGAAAAGGGCCTGTGCCGTGCCGCCGAAGGCGGCGCGGCGCGGGCCTTACTTTCGTCTCCTGGAGAGGGGCGCACTTTGAGGGCTCGTTTGCCAAGCAAACAGTAAGGAGGGATGTATGACCACGAACGAGACTCCGGTGAAATACGAGAAGCAAGGCGGCACGGCCTACATCACCCTCAGCCGGCCCCGAGCGCTCAACGCCATAAACCGAGAACTCCGGACGGCCCTGCGGGACATCTTGATCGATTTCCGGGACGACAACGATCTGCTGGTGGCCGTCGTAACCGGCGAGGGTGGCCGGGCCTTCTCCGCCGGGGCCGACCTGAAGGAGCAAAATCAGAACCTCAGCAGCGGCGAGACCCGTAGCGTGCCGATGTGGCCGTTCCGGGATGTCAACCTGTTCAAGCCCGTCATCGCCGCCATCGACGGCTACTGTCTGGGCGGTGGGCTGGAGCTGGCACTCCAATGCGACATACGCATCGCCACCCGGGCCTCTGCCTTTGGCCTGCCGGAGCCCAGGAATGCCGGGTCGACGGCCGGCTTCGGCCTCTACTACCTTTCGCGGGCCATTCCCGTGGGGGAGGCCCTGTACATGCAGCTCACGGGCACCCACATAGACGCCGAGCGGGCCTACCGCATTGGGTTGATCCAGAGCGTGGTGCCTGACCGGGACGCCCTTTTCGAGGAGGCGGACCGAATCGCCGACGAGGTCAAGCGCTGCTCGCCCCTGGCGGTCCAGACCATCAAGCGGGTCATCACCCAAACTCGCGACCTGCCATTGGATACATCGGTCAAGCTGGCGGAGCCCCTCCGGGCGATCGTCGACCAGACCGAGGACCGCAAGGAGGCGGTGAGGGCATTCGTGGAGAAGCGGCCGCCCAAGTGGAAGATGCGCTAGCGCCGGCCCGCCTTTCCCTTCACGCCCGGAGCTGGCCGGCACAAACTCTACAGCGGAACGGGTGGTCTCCAGGGATATCCCAAAACGTTGGGTCGCCTAGCCCGGCCCTGCTCCCAATCTCCACCTGTTGGCCGGCCCGGCTGAAGAAGGGAATGCGCGAGGTCGGCCAGATGACGACTTGATCTTCGCCGGCGTCACCCGGCAAGATCGGCTGCCGCCGGAGTTCCTGTCCCGGTTCGGGACTTTCGACTTCAAACCCTACACTCGGGAGGAGTTCCTGGAGGTGGCCGAGGCGGTCATCACCGGCCAGCTGGGCAAGGAACCGGACCTGGCCCGCTACGTCGCCGAGAGTGTGGTCCTGCGCACGAAAGACGTCCGCCAGGCCATCCAGGTGGCCAAGCTCTGCGACACTGCGGAGGAAGCTGGCAGGTTTGAGGGCGGGGCGTAGAGGGCTGCAACAGGGGGAACCTCCGTTTTATGGAGAGGACAATTTGGCAGACTTTCGCGAAGCATTCAAAAGCCTAAGACGGTCCATAGTGGGAATCGGGCTGAGGAACGACCCGGAATTTCAAATTCTGGGTTCTGGCTCTATTGTTCATCCCGATGGTTGGGTAATAACTAATCGCCATGTGGTCGAGCCGCTATTGGATACCAAGAGGCAGATGATACGGCCAGACGCCGCCATATTCTTATTCTTGCAACATCCTCCAACAGCTGAGTTCAACTCAATTGCTGGCATAGGAATCACAAACATAGCTGAAATTGCTTTCCTGCCAGTTTCAGCGGAAGGATTCGAAGAACATTCAGAGAAATCACCACCCAAGCTCCGAAACCTTGAACCGACACAAGTGCTTATCCCTGAAAACCCTGACATAGGTCTCTGCAAAATAGATGTAGGGCAAGTTCCGCCGCAAGGATTACCCTTACGACCTGTAGGGATAGTGGATTCCAGAAACGTGTCAGAGGGCACACCGGTGGGTGTGATGGGATTTCCGCAAGGGTTATACATCCCTGAATATTACGAATCGTTATCGCAAGTACAGATAACTCCATTGCTGCAAGTGGGCGCTATTGCAGGGGTATTGCCTTTCTCAAGCAGCGATAAGCCAACATCCTTTGTCTTGGACATGATGATAAACCCTGGTAGCAGTGGGTCACCATTATTTCTGAAAAACGGTGATGTTATTGGACTCGTGTATGCCACCCGCTTGGAATATGTTCCAATCCATATGCCAAAGCAGCGCGGGGAAAAAGCGGAGATAGAAGATAGCGGTGTCTATGTTCCTACTGGCCTTGGGTTAGCAGTTCCAAGTGCCCAATTTCCGGCTGAATGGCTTGTAAAGGATAGTAAAGCGAAAAAGCGATAGTTCAAAGTAAGGGCCTTCTGGATCGCTTCGTCGGCTAGGTTCTGGCGTTTCGTCCGGTCTTCCCTGACTTTCCGCCGGTGAATTGAACGAGCCATCACGTGCGCTTGCGTAACTCATCCGCTATTTTCGACACCAAATCGGCCAAATCTCGGACAGTATTGCCGCGCACAATTAGGCGCTGGCCGACAGCGTAACGGTGATCACCTGACCTATCGATGTACGCTTGATCAACCATCCCTTCCCTATGTGCGAGCAGGTGACGCTGCTGGAAGAAGCGCTCAAGTTTGGAGAATTCAGGGGCAGAGATCATGTCATCGTATCCATCGCCGACCGCAGATCGCCAGAGATCGCTTGATTCGGGTAAGTTCTGAAACACATTCCGGCGCGGACTAAACTGCGACCTATTGGGCAGCCCGTCAAACGATGCCTCGGCAAGCCGTTGAAACGCCGCTACGAGTTTAACATGTCCATTTTCGCAGATCTGACGCACCGAGTCCTCAGCAGTATCATTATCGGTGGCCTCGGCTAATGCCTGACGGATCGTTGACAATGAATCTAGTGTCTTCCGAACCGTTTCAACGGCAGCGTCAAATGTTGAGGCGGCGCTATTATGGCCGCAAGCCGGACAAAAGAAAGCGGCCCCAATGGATGAATATCGGCAGCCGCACTCTTCGCATGTTGATTGTTGACACATGATTTCCGATGCTTCAGCCGGAATCAAAATGGGCAGCGGGCTGGGACGGTAGGACATTGACACCTTAATGAAGGCGCTGGATGGTTGCGATCGATTGAATCGGCGCGTACTTTGGCTAAACGCTTTGTCAAGCCGCTGTTGAAAGTATCGGTAGGCGGCCCGTTCGATGTACTCCTGTTGCTCGGGTGTGTACCATTCGCTGGATTCAGCCTCGAATCGACAGATTGGGCAATAGACGACCTCGTCCCGAACCTTGTCGCTCCAGTCATCCAACAGAATCTTGAAATCGACATTGCACTGGGAACTGGGACAGACACGATCGATAAAGCCATCGCCGTCGATGTCAAACTCGATGGAAATTTGGACACCGCGCTCCAATCGGCGAATTTCACGAATTACGTCGTCAAACATTCGACCTCTTGGGAGGGTTTTGGGGTTATTTTATATTGTACCGGGATTTCCCATTTCGCGTCACCTCCCCTGCCGCGCCTTCTGGACCGCTTCGTAAGCCAGGTTCGGGCGCTTCGGCCGCTCCTCTGTGTCCTGAGTGCCGTCGGGATGGGCATACTTGTTCTTCGCGTGGTAAACGCTCGTCACCTCTTCCATCGAGACTGTCGGCTCCACGCCTATGGTGGCGTAGGCCTACGCCACGCGATCCTCAGGTTGAGCGCCGGCCCGCCAGCCGGGAATGGAGTCGTGGCCGGTGGGAGGGGCATCCACCGCGCAGGTGCGTTTTGGCCCCCTGGTACGCACGTGTTGACCCCGCTGGGACATGGACCTACAATGGGGCTGGCTGCCCGGCGGCGCCCAACAGTGGCGCCCGAGGCCCAGTGCTGGAGGGCAGCGTGGTGAGGCGGACCCATACCCAGCGGAGGTGCCTACGTGGCCGGACAATCGGAGTTTCCCAAGATTACCGAGGAGGAACTGGCCCGCCTGCGCCAGTTCGAGGGCAAGCCCCTGCAAGTCAAGGAGCCCTTCAATCGCAACGCCAGCATCGACACCATTGCCCACTTTGCCTACGGCATTGGGGATACGAACCCCTTGTTCAGCGACGAGGACTACGGGAAGGGAACCCGCTGGGGAAGTGTGGTAGCCCCACCTACTTTCCTCTTCACCTGTTTCGGCCGGGGGGCGCCGCAAGGGCTGGCCGGCGTCCATGCGATGTGGTCCGGCGCATCCTTCATAATGGCGGGCCCCCTCCGTGACGGGACGGGCATCCGGGGCCAGGTCACGCCCAGCGGCCTCACCCCCAAAGAGACCAGGTTCGCCGGCCGTGCCATCCTACAGGAATTTACCTTCGACTTTACCACCCCGGAGGGACAGGCTGTCGGTCAGGCGACGGAGTGGCTCATGCGGACCGAGCGGGACGCAGCGGTATCCAAGGGAAAGTACTCCTACCTGGAGTCGGCCAGCTACACGCAAGGGGAGATCGACCGAATCTTCGCCGACTACGACAAAGAGGAGATAAGGGGCGCCAAGCCCCGTTATTGGGAGGAAGTGGAAGAGGGCCAGGAACTGCCCCACGTGGTGAAGGGCCCCCTGCGGGTTACCGACAATATCGCCTTCAAGATCGGCTGGGGCTTCCGTCCCTTCGCCTACGCCCACAAAATAGCAATCGACTACTACAAGAAGCATCCCTACGCCTTCGTCGTCAATGAGGCCGGCATTCCGGACGTGCCGGAGCGGGTGCACTGGGACCCCGACTTCGCTCGCCGCGTGGGAGTGCCCGGGGCGTACGACTTTGGCCCCCAACGCGTATCCTGGCTATGTCAGGTGGTCACCAACTGGATGGGCGACGACGGATTCATTCAGGATTTCTGGGGGGAGGTGCGCCGCTTCAACCTCAACGGCGATACCACCTGGCTGAAGGGCATCGTCACCGGGAAGAGGAAGGAAGGCGGCCAGGCCCTGGTGGAGCTGGAACTCTGGGGATATGACCAGCGCGAAGAGAGAACGATCCGGGGGGCCGCTACAGTGGTGTTGCCTTCCCGGGAGTGACGGACTCACGGCACGGCCTTAGGCCATTGGCTTGACCCTGGCACGTTGCGGTCGGCACATGGACTCCAAGAGCGTGGACGCCGGGCGCCGCGGCAACCGGGAGACGGCATTCCTGAAGCCGCCGTAGCCAGCAAGACCGCATTGCCAGGGCGGCGTATGCCTCGAAGAGACCCCACCCATGGCCTGCGCCGGCTTCACCGAGCTTCTTGGCGATGTCTGTCGTGTTAGGCCATGCGTGGCGCCGACGGGAAAGCTGCATTTGATAGGCGCGTTAATCGGGCGCCGACATTCCGGTAGGTGAGCGGCCAGTTAAGGAGGGATTGATGGCTGGGGCTCTGGACGGCTGCCGTGTACTCGACTTCACCAGGGTGTTGAGTGGCCCCTGGTGCACCATGTTGCTCAGCGACCTGGGGGCCGAAGTGGTGAAGGTCGAGGAACCGGGCAAAGGGGATATCTCCCGCGAGTACGGTCCTCCTTTCGTCGCCGGGGAGAGCGTCTATTTCATGGCCAACAACCGGGGTAAGCTGGGTATCACCCTCAACTTGAAGCAACCCCGGGCCCTGGAACTGATGCGGGGCCTGGTAGCCAAGGCCGACGTGGTGGTCCACAATTTTCTCCGTGGTTGGGTCTACCGGGCGGGCCTGGACTATGACTCCCTGAAGGTCATCAATCCAAAGTTGGTGTACTGCTGGCTCAGCGCCTATGGGGAGGACGGCCCCTATGGGGAAAAAGGGGCCCTGGACCTGATGGTCATGGGGCTTGGGGGAGCCATGAGCGTGACTGGGAAGCCCGACGGCCCTCCCATCAAGTCCTCGATCTCCTACGGCGACATTCTATCCGGGTACAGCGCGGCGTTGGGCATTGTGGCGGCGCTGCGCGTCAGGGACCAGACGGGCGTGGGGCAGCAGGTGAGCACCAACCTGCTGGACTCGGCCATGGCGCCACTGGGCGCCCTGGCGTGCAGCTACTTTGCCACCGGGAACGTGCCGGGGCGCACCGCGCCCGACAGCCATCCTTCGCTTTCTACCTCGGGCGCCTACCAGACCAGCGACGGTTACATGAACATCAGCGCGACCACCGACCGGGAGTTCCCCAAGCTGTGCGGGGCGCTGGGGTTGGAGCACCTGGCGGGGGAGCCCGAGTTCGCCACCAACGCGGACCGGGTGAAGAACCGCGACCGGTTGCGGAGAATTCTGGAAGGGGTCCTGGCCACCAGGACCACCGGCGAATGGGTGGCCCTCCTCAACGCTCGACAGGTATTGGCCGAGCCGGTCAACACCGTCAAGGAGGCATTTGCCCATCCCCAGGTGGTGCACAACCAGATGAAGCAGACCGTCCAGCATCCCACGGCAGGACCGGTGAGTGTGCTGCGGATGCCACTACGATTGTCACATACGCCGCTGAGGTTGCAGGGCCCGCCGCCACGGCTGGGGGAACACACTCGCGAGGTGCTGGCCCGCTACCTGGACATCGGCGACGAGGAGTATGCGGTGCTCCAGCAAGATGGGGTCGTTTAGCCGCCGGCGGGGAAGCGGACTGAGCGAGTACCCGGCTCCCGGGCTGACCCCTCCTAAAGAACCTTTCCCCGGGCGTGATTTCAGCGAGGCAGGATAGCTTGTTAAGGAGAGTTGGATGCCTGGAGCGTTGGAGGGACTGCGCGTCCTGGACCTGACAGAGCGGGAGGGCCACCTCTGCGGCCGGTTGCTGGCCGACCTGGGCGCCGAGGTGATCAAGATCGAGCCGCCGGAGGGCGACCCGTCGCGGCGCGTGGGCCCTTTCGCCGGTGACGACTCCGGCATCGAGTCCAGTCTCACTTTCATCAACTTGAACACCAACAAGAAGAGCGTGACCCTGGACCTGAGCGCTGAAGACGGGCGCCAGGCCTTCCGGCTGCTGGCCCGAGACGCCGACGCCATTGTCGAGACCTTTGCGCCGGGAACCCTCGAGGCATGGGGCCTGGACTACGAAACCCTCAGCAAGGACAACCCCGGCCTGGTCATGGTGTCCATCACCGGCTTCGGGCTGTCGGGCCCGTACCGGAACTTCAAGGCCCCCAGCATCGTCTGCACCGCCATGGGGGGCGTCATGTCCCTGTGCGGCTTTCCCGATAGGCCGCCCCTGGCCGAGGTCCAGGACGTACCCTACGACCTGGCCTCCGCCTTCGCGGCCTACGGCGCACTGCTGGCGTTGCGTTATCAAGAGGCCACGGGCCAGGGGCAGCGGGTGGAGGTCTCCTGTCAAGAAGTGTCGGCGGGCCAGCAGCACATTATCGTCAACTACAGCTCCA
>CAJWBT010000080.1 GCA_913020235.1 uncultured Chloroflexota bacterium | reverse complement strand
CATCGGCGGGATCATCTGGTGGCTCATGATTCCCCGGAAGGTCAATCCAGGCAGGGAATGAATGCTCCGGGCCAGGGCCAGCCCTTGTTCGATATTCTGGACACCGCACCGGTTCATCTGGGTTTCGAGTTCGATCAGGACGCCCAGGTCGACCCCGCCTGCGGCAGCGGCACTGGACAGGTCTTGGGCGTTTTGCAGGCTGTCGCAGGCGACAATCATCTCGGCCTGCCGGGCCAGTGCGCACAGACGCTGGATCTTGAGGGGTGCGACGATCTCGCTGGTGACCAGTACGCTGGGTATCCCGCCGTGGACCATCACCTCCGCCTCCGCGACCTTGGCTGCGCACACACCGCCCACGGTGCCTCCCCGGCGAATCTGCCGGTGGGCCAGGGCAGGTGTCTTGTGGTTCTTGCTGTGAGGACGAAGGTTGCTGGACTGCCCGGCGTAATAGTTGGCCATGACGTCCATGTTGTGGTCGATGGAGTCCATGTCCAGTATCAAGCAGGGGGTGTCGAGTTCATCCACCGGGGTGCCCGGCTGGGGCCGGTAATGCTGGTCCATGATTCCCCTCCTGATGTGTCCGGATGGATAGCCACGGAGGCACAGAGACACAGAGGCCCTACGTTTTCTTTCTCAACCTCTGTGCCTCTGTGACTCCGTGGCTTCCTGACCTGCTAGTCGAAGCGTCCGCGGGCGGACATCGGCCAGAAGCCCTCCAGCTTGCCGCCCCGGACCGCGCGGATGTAGTCGTACTGGTTGAGGCAGAGGCGCAGGTCCCGAGGCACCAGCCAGACTGTGGAGCCCGGCAGAAACCGGTGGCGGGCCAGCCCTTCCAGCTCCAGGATGCCATGCTCGGCGCTGAAACGCAGGGCCGATGCCCCCGGCGCTCCATCAAGGACGGCAATACCGTGGTCGGGACCGGTGGCCTTGTGCCCCGCGTCCACAACCGCCAGATGCCCCACCGGATGGCTGATAACCATGGCCAGGACCCTGACCGCCGGGGTGAACTCAGCCCGCACCCGGCAATAGCTGAAATCCATCAGCGGGTACGAGCCAGCCTGTACCTCGGTCACGCCGGACATCCCCCCGGCAATGTCGTAGTTGTGGGTCCCGCCTACGCTCACCACCCGCACCGGCAGTCCGTCGCCCTCAATCAGCTCCCGGGTATCCAGCACCGGTTGGAGCCGGCTGCGGGTCTCGGACTCCAGGGTTGCCCGGTCCGGCAGCGTCATTTCACCGTTCTCTTCCTGCCGAAGTAGGGGCGCCGGTGGGATCGCCATCAATCCCGCGAAAGCGAGTCCCGGAGAGCGCTCCACGGCCCGGGCCAGCTCCAGGGCCACCGTTCCCGGTGGTACCCCGCAACGTCCCAGTCCAGCCTCCACCTCCACCAGCACATCCAGGGTGACTCCCGCAGCCACAGCCGCCGCCGATAGATCGTCGACGTTCCGGGGGTTGTCCACGGCCACCGTAATATGGCTGGGCGCGGCGAGAGCGCACAAGCGGCGAATCTTCGGCCGGGTAACTATCTCATTGGCTACCAGTATGTCGGTGAACCCGGCGTTGCTGAAAACCTCCGCCTCCCCGGCGGTGGTAACCCCAATGCCCTCAACCGTGCCCCCAGCCTCGAGCTGCCGGTGGGCGATTCGAGGGCATTGGTGGCTGGCCACGTGGGGACGGACCTTGGCGTCAGCCTGACGGAAATAGGAGTGCAGCGTCTCGATGTTTCGCTCCATTGCCTCCAGGTCCAATACCAGAGCCGGAGTGTCCAGCTCCTCTACGGGTGTGCCGACTGGCTGAAAAATGGGGCGTTCCATCGTATTGTCCCTTCCTGCGGCCCGTTGTAGACCGGCCGCGAGCCCTTGGTGACCAGCAGTCACCATTCTTCTCCGCCCGGAATCGGACGCCCTCGCCCTGAAGGGAGTGGAAAGGTGGTTGACCGCCGGCGGGTCCGGTAGAAGAATATCATAAATATCCTGAAATCACAGCCAGGCCGGGGAGAGAGTTGGGGACTCTTCGTATTTTCCGGTGACCATGGCGTTGAGAGACAGAGTGAGCCTCTGCCAATACCCTCACCCTCGTTCCCTCTCCCACGGGAGAGGGATGCCCTGGCGCAGCCGGGGCCGAGTGAGGGCCGCCGCCGGGTCTGGGGCCAGGTGTCTCGAGAAGACCGCCCAGCCGACAGAGCCGCTTGCATCTGCAACGAGGCAGTGCCACAATAGCCAGCGGACTAGATTTTACCCTGGCCGTGAAAGGCTGAGAGGCGATGGCGAGTAGCGAAGCATCAGGCGCCGGCGTGGCGACGGCCGGACTTCTGGAAGGGGTCCGGGTCCTTGACTTGACCCATTATTTCTCCGGCCCGTACTGCACCAAGCTGCTGGCGACCATGGGTGCCGACGTGTTAAAGATCGAGCGACCTGGCGCCGGCGACCCAGTGCGGCGGATCGGCCCTTTTGCCGTACCCATCACGCCTACCCTTCAGGGAGAGGTAAAGCCCGAGGACGGGGTGCGAGGCGAGTCCGGGGCCTGGTTCCTCCACCTGAACACGTCGAAGAAGAGCCTGACCGTGGACCTGAAGTCCGGTCCCGGTAAGGAGATCCTGCTCAAGCTGGCCCGCACCTCCGACATCGTGGTGGAAAACTTCGCGCCGGGCACCCTCGACGGCCTGGGCCTGGGCTACTCCGAGCTTCAGCGGGTGAACCCGGCCCTGGTGATGACCTCGATCTCCAACTACGGGCAGACGGGGCCCTACCGGGACCGCAAGGCAACCGAGATCAACCTCTACGCCGCCGGGGGACTGATGAGCATCACCGGCGAGCCGGACCGGGAGCCGTTGAAGGAGGGTCCGCCTCTGGCGCAACTGTGTGCCGGGCAAAACGCCTTCGTGGCCACTCTGGCCGCCCTGATGTACGCCGAGGAGACGGGCAAAGGCCAGCACATCGACCTCTCCATCACCGAAAGCGCCACCAACATCCTGGAAAACGCCTTGATGCAGTACATCTACTCCGGGCAGGAGTTCGTCCGGGTCGGTAACCGGGGTTACGGCCGGGCCGCCTGGGGTATTTATCCATGCCGCGACGGCTACGTGGGAGTTATCGCCGGCCCCGAGCATCGGTGGCCGGACGTGGCCAACTTGATGGAGCGGGAGGAACTCGCCGATGCCCGCTATGGCTCCCGCCAGGGGCGCCTGCTCCACGCCGACGAGGTGGACGCGCTGATGCTCCCCTGGCTGCTGGACCACGACAAGCTGGAGATCTTCAAGGCCGCCCAGGACCGCGGCCTTGGTTTCGCCTACGTCGCCTCCATGGCGGACATCTTGGAAATGGAGCAGCTTGTCGCCCGCGACTACTTCGTGGAGCTGGACCATCCGGTGGCCGGCCCATTGAAATATCCCGGTCCACCCGCGATGGCGGACCTGGGACTCGACAGCGCCGGTAACGAATGCAACGCCTGGGTGTACCGCCGGGCGCCGCTACTGGGCGAACACACCCGGGAAGTGCTCGGGGGTCTGGGGTACACGGACCGGGAAATCGATGGGCTCCGGGCCCAGGACCTGATCTAGGTGCTCTAGCCCTGAAACCACAGCAATTTTCGCGACCCACCCTCCTGATAAGGACTTGCGGGCCCAAGCCTTCACGGCTCGCCAGGATCAAAACAGGAACGGCGGTGTTCGCGGTTTTTGACGGAGATCCATAAATGAGCGACCATCAGAACCGGCCAGCGCTGGCAAACTACCGCATCTTGGACCTGTCCCGGCTGTGGGCGGGACCCTACTGCACCAAGCTGCTGGCTGACATGGGCGCGGAGGTGATCAAGCTGGAGTCGCTCAGCGTGTACGACTCCCACCGGGGGCCGGTCAACCCGGCCCGAGGCATCGCCGCCTACCCGGACGGCGAGCCGGGAGAGGAACCCTGGAACCGCACCGGATGGTTCAACGCCCTGCACTTCAGCAAGCATGGAATCACCCTGGAGCTGACCTCCGAGGAGGGCCGAAAGGTATTCGAGCAGTTAGTCTCCGTCAGCGACGTGGTGATCGAGAACTTCCGTCAGGGCAGCCTGGCCCGGCTGGGATACGACTACGACAAGCTGCGCAAGCTCCGCCCCGATCTGATCTACGTCTCGATGCCCGCCTTCGGCAACAGCGGCCCCTGGAAAGGCTACGTTTGCTACGGCATCGGCCAGGAGCAGCTCGCCGGGATGGCCCACATGACCGGCTATTCCGGCGAAGGGCCGATGAAGTCCGGCATCAACCATGGCGACCCTATCACCGGTTCCCATGCCGCCGGGGTGCTGCTGGCCGCACTGCGCTACCGGCGCCGCACCGGCAAGGGGATGCTCATCGATGTCTCCCAACAGGAATCGTCGGTGCCCCTCATCGGCGCCGATGTGCTGGCCTATCAGATGACCGGCGAAGAGCCGGAGCGGAGAGGAAACAGGTCTCCCTACTTCTCCCCGCACAACGTCTACCCTTGCCTCGGTGAAGACCGCTGGGTCACCATCGCCGCCACCAGCAGCGAGGAGTGGCAGGGGCTGGCCGGTCTGATCGGCGGCGAAGGCCTGACCACAGACCCCCGTTTCGCCACCGCCACCGGCCGGCTGCAGCATCAAGACGAGCTGGACGAAATCATCGCCGGTTGGACGGCCGGGCGGGACGCATTCCAGGTAGCTCAAGAGCTACATGAAATCGGCGTGCCTTCCGCCGCGGTGCTCCGGGGCCCGGACCTGCTGGAGGACCCCCACTACGCTGACCGGGGCACATTCATCACCGTTGACCACCCCCAGGTGGGTCCTCGCCGTTACCCCGGCATGCCCTGGAAGATGTCAGTCACCCCCGGCAAGGTCCGCTGGGCCTCACCGACTCTGGGCCAGCACAACCACCAGGTCTACGGAGGACTGCTGGGCATGACGCATGAGGAAA
This sequence comes from uncultured Chloroflexota bacterium, assembly GCA_913020235.1. Next base: position 3,796 of record CAJWBT010000080.1, on the reverse strand, counting down.
TCACCTCCCTGCAAGAACTGGAGGTGATCGGCACCAAGCCCATCGGGTCACGGATCATGGGATAGCCGTGGCCACAGGGCTTCGGGGCTACGGAGCCACAGAGACACAGAGACACAGAGGCACGGAGACTTTTTATTCCCTCGGCGCCTCTGCGCCTCTGTGGCCAACATTTCAGAATTGGACAGAAGTCACAAGGCAAAGAGGGAGGTACGACCTTGGCAGAACCGGAAGCACTGTACGAGATCAAAGAGGGCATCGCATACATCACCATGAACCGCCCGGAGAAGCTCAACGCCATCAATCCGGAGATGCGGCAGCTGCTCTGGGACGCCTTTCAGGACGTGAAGAACAATCCAGAGGTGCGGTGCGCCATTGTGACCGGCCGGGGCCGGGCCTTCTCCACCGGCCACGACCTGGTGGCCATGGCCGCAGCCCGTTCCAATGAGGGCCCCAGCACCGGCGACCTGTACGTGGTCCAGTGCAACATCTGGAAGCCGATCATCTCCGCCATCAACGGCATCTGCCTGGCCCAAGGCTGCGGAATAGCGTTGGGCAGCGACATCCGTATCGCCTCCTCCGAGGCCCAGTTCGGCTGGCCCCAGGCCAAGCGAGGGATCTCATCGGTCAGCGGCCCGGCGCTGTTGTCCCAGGTGGTCCCTCGCAACATCGCCTTCGAGATCCTGTTCACCGGCGAGTTCATTGACGCTCAGCGGGCCCTGGAGCTGATGCTGGTCAACCACGTGGTGGCGCCGGAGGAGGTGATGCCCAGGGCCGAGGAGATGGCCCGCAAGATAACCGCCAACGCTCCCCTTTCCATCGCTGCCATCAAAGATGCGGCGGTCAATGGCGCGGCCATGGACCTGGAGCGGCGGGTCGCCTACGCCCAGTCCCGGCGGGACTTTGTGTTGCACACGGAAGACGCTCAGGAGGGTGTCAAGGCGTTCGCGGAAAAGCGCGCCCCGGTCTGGAAGGGGCGGTGAGCCGACCTGGAGTTGGCGCAAGTCCACGAATCGACGGCCAGGCCCTGCATGAAGTAAATCCCCCTCGGTCCCCCTTTAAAAAGGGGGATTTAGGAGGATTTGGCCCATACCCGTACAAGGTAGCGATACTGACAAATTGGGGTTGATGGATACTCGCCGCCAGGCTAACATGGCCCCGTGCTCGCCCGTCTGAAATCCAGTTTCGGTTTCGATCACTTCCTCCCTCTACAGGAAGAGATAGTAACCAGGGTGCTTGCCAGAAAAGACGCCCTGGTATTGATGCCCACGGGCGGGGGCAAGTCGCTCTGCTACCAACTGCCGGCCCTCTGCTTCGAGGGACTCACCGTCGTGGTCTCGCCGCTGATCGCCCTGATGAAGGACCAGGTTGACGGCCTCAGGTCCAACGGCATCCCGGCCGCGTTCATAAACAGCACGCTGTCATCCACGGAAATCAATCGAGTACGGGCACGGGCCCAAGGGGGTTCGCTCAAGATTCTTTACCTCGCACCGGAACGCCTGGCCGTCCCGGGGTTCCGGAAATTCTTGGGAAACCTGGATGTCAGCCTCTTTGCCATCGACGAGGCCCACTGCATTTCAGAGTGGGGCCACGACTTTCGGCCGGACTATCGCAACCTGAAAATGCTGCGGCGGGAATTCCCCACCGTCCCCGTGATCGCCCTGACCGCCACGGCTACCGGGAAGGTGCGCCAGGACATCGTCGCCCAGCTTGGTCTCCGGCAGCCGGAGGCATTCATCTCCAGCTTCAACCGCGCCAATCTCAGCTACGTGGTCCAACCAAAGAGGGACGCTTTCGATGCCCTTCTGAGGCTGCTGAGAAACCACAGCCCCGGCTCTGCTATCATCTACCGCTTCTCCCGCAAGGATACCGAAGCCCTGGCGGAGGACCTGTCGGAGCAAGGATTCAGGGCGCTGCCGTACCACGCCGGGCTCGACCGGCCGACGCGTCAGGATACCCAGGAGAAGTTCATCCGTGACGAAGTCCCCATCGTCGTCGCGACCATCGCCTTCGGAATGGGGATCGACAAGCCGGACGTTCGCCTGGTGGTCCACTACGATCTGCCGAAGTCCCTCGAAGGCTACTACCAGGAGACGGGACGCGCCGGACGCGACGGATTGCCCGGCGAGTGCGTTCTCTTTTACTCCTACGGCGACAAGATAAGACACGACTTCTTCATCGAGCAGGTAGAGGGCCACACGGAGCGGGATAACGCGCGGCGCAAGCTGGCCCAGGTAGTCGAGTTCTGCGAACTCCAAACTTGCCGCCGCCAGCATCTGCTGGAGTATTTTGGGGAGAAATGGGAAGAGGAAAGCTGCGGCGGATGCGATGTCTGCTCGGAGCAAAGGGAAGAGTTCGACGCCACCGAAATCTCTCAGAAGATCCTTTCGGCGGTCATCCGGACCGGTGAGCGATTCGGAGCGAGCCATATCGCCGGCGTGCTTCGAGGCGCCGCAACCAAGCTGATCCGCCGGTGGGAGCACGACCGGTTAACGGTATATGGGATCGCCCGTGATTTTTCCGTGGAGGAGCTGACGCAGTCGATAAGCGCCCTCCTGGGAAAGGGGCTGCTGGAAAAGGATATGGGTAGGTATCCCACCCTTGCCGTCACCCAAGCGGGTAACGCATTCCTCAGGAACCGGGAGACGCTGATCCTCACGCGGCCCAAACGCTCGGTCGAAGATGCCTCAACCTTTGCCTCAGTCAGCCTGCCGTGTGACCCGGACCTGTTTGAGAAGTTGCGAGTCCTGCGCAAGGGGATCGCGGATGAGCGCGGCGTTCCGCCGTACATGATATTCGGTGACGTATCTCTCCGGCAGATGGCGTCTTACCTTCCCCAGGACCGGGAGAGTTTTACTCGCATATCAGGAGTCGGAAGGGTGAAACTGGACGAGTTCAGCGAGCCATTCCTGACGATTATCAACGAACACGCCGCGGCCAATGGGCTTGTGGGAAGAGAGGTGCCTGGGCGCCGGCGCGAGAGAAATGGCAACGCCCGGCGAGGCGGGGCAACCCTGGAAGAAACAAAGCAACTGGTCTCTCAAATGCTGCCGGTCAGCGATATCGCGCAAACCCGCGGCCTGGCGGAGAGCACCATCGTCCATCATCTGGAGCGGCTGGTGATGGCCGGTGAGTCGCTTGACCTGGACCATCTGATGCCGACACCGGAGCGCCTGGCGAAGATCGAGAGGGCGTTCCAGGAAACTGAGGGTCTATTGTTGGCCCCGGTGCGGGAACTGCTAGGCGAGGACTATTCGTATCTGGAGCTTAATTTGGCGCGAATCGGTTTGAGACAGAGGGCTCCCGTTGCCGCGGAAGGACCGGGATGACGGGCTGGGTATCAAGCCATTCATGAGACACTGGGCTGGTACCCCATCCACTTGAAACTGAAACGAACTGACCCCCACTGTGCAACCGGGAACATAGGTTACACATAGACCGGGGACATAGGTAACAGTGGAACCGACTGATATGGAGCCCGTGTTCCCGGTTGCACGGTTCCCTACCTCTTACGAAGAGGTAAGGCTAAGGTAGGGGTCCTGGGCACGGCCCCATCACTAGGTGGAAGCGGCATGAGGAGCCTACAGGTCCAACGCCTCGGCCAAGCGGCGGCGATGGTAGAGGGGGTCACCCAGGTAGTGGTACAGGGTGCGGGACGCGGTGGTGTGTAGCGTCAGGCCGTATTCGGTCATGCTGCCCACCCCGGCGTGGACCTCATGGGCGTGGTTACAGGCCTGATAGTACGCCTCGCTGCCCACCGCCTTGGCCAGGTGGATGCTGTCGGCGGCCGGCTTGCCCG
>CAJWBT010000079.1 GCA_913020235.1 uncultured Chloroflexota bacterium | reverse complement strand
CCGGCGAGGTCAACTTCGTCGATATGTCCGGGCCGGGCGCGGTGACGCCCTTTTCCGGCACCATCAATCTGTGTATACCCATGGAGTGGAGAGAAGGTTCCTATACCGACGACTGGAACCGAGTGGTCCAGGCGGCCATGCTCAAGATAAACGACTACCTTGCCCAGACCACCGTGGGCCTGGAGCCGCCGGAGGTCCGGACCTACGATCTGGACCACCGCGACAGCTCGCTGCCCAACTTCGTATTCGTGCCCGTGCTGGCCTCAGGGGAGTACCGCTACGGTCCGCGGACCAGCCTCAGCACCAGCGTCTACGGCATCGGACGCCTGACCCAGCCATGGCTGCTGCAACCCACCGAGGTGCTGGACGGCGCCATTTGCGGGGCCTACCAGTACAACCACACCTGGCCCATCATGGAGACCATAGTGCCGCATATGTGCGGCCGCCACGGTACCGACCTCAATTTCGTGGGATGTATCGTCGTGCGAAGCAACTGGGAAGCCCAGGCAGAGAAGCAGCTCATGGCCAACCGGGCGGCCCAGCTTGCCGTCGACGTGGGGGCCCAGGGAGCCATTGTCACCACCAACGTGCGCGGACAACGTTTTGTGGAGACCATCCTCACGGTGCAGGCCCTGGAGAGGGCCGGGGTCAACACAATCCTGATGACCGAGGAGGAGGACAACGAGAACGGGACGGCGCCGCCGCTGCTGATCTCGACCCCCGAGGTGGTGTCCGCGGTCAGCAACGGTACGGGTGGCGTGGAAGTGACCTTCCCCAAGGTCGAGCGCGTAATCGGGGTTCGTGAGCCGGAGCCCCACTGGTCCCAGGAGATGCCGCCAATCCATGGCCGGTACGGCGTGAGCCATCTTCACGACTTTTACGGCTCCGGCAAGCAAGGCTATCTGGACTTCTAAGCGGGGGATGCCGTGGCCCCCGCCGCTCCGGATTGGGGCTCCGGCCCGGAAGCAGGTCAACATGGCACCGAGGAGGAGAGGATGACGCTACCCTATCAAGGCATTCGCATGGTTGACTTCACCCAGGTTCAACAGGGGCCTTCGGGCACCCAGGTCCTGGCCGACTACGGGGTGGACGTTATCAAGGTGGAGCGGATAAACGACGGTGAGATCGGCCGCAGAAACCCGCCGCAGGTCAACGGCGTCAGCTGCTACTTTCTGGCCAACAACCGCAACAAGCGCACCATAAGCCTTGACCTTCGGAGGCCGGAGGCCCAGGAGATCATCTACAAGATGGTCAAGGTGTCCGACATCGTCGCCAGCAACTTCCGCCCCGGTGTCATGGACCGGATGGGGTTCGGATACGAAAAACTGAACGAAATCAACCCTCGCGTTATTTGGGCCGAGGCCTCCGGGTTCGGCTCCAGCGGGCCTTACGAGAAGCGCATCGGGCAGGACCTGCTGGCCCAGGCTTTAGGAGGGCTAGTCCACCTGACCGGCGACCGGGAAGGCCCCCCGCGGCCGGCGGGCACGTTCATAGCCGACTTTCTGGGTGGCATGCTGTTTGCCCAGGGAATGATGGCGGCCCTGGCGGCCCGGGAGCATACGGGGCGGGGCCAAATCGTCGACTCCTGCCTCCTGAACGGCATTATCGTGAGCCACATCCAGGAGAACGCCGCGGTCTTGAACACCGGCCAGGAGTACCCGAGGCCCCATCCCGCCGGCGGTCACTCGGCAAACGGCGCTCTGTACGCCATCTACGAGTGCAAGGACGGCAAGTACTTCGCAATGATGGGGTCGTTCGCGGAAAACGTCCTGGGCCGCCTGTGCCAGGCCCTGGAGATCGAGCCTTCGCCGGCAGACGACCCGCGCTGGCAGACGGCTAACATGCGGGGTGAGGAGACCTGGGAACTCTACCCGGTGCTCAAAGCCGGGTTCAAGAAATTCGACCGGGAGGAGGTTGAGCGAAGGTTCCTGGAGTACGACCTCCCTCCCGGCCCGGTGCTCGACCTGCCGGAGGTCTTCGAGGACCCGCAGGTGATCCACAACGAGATGGTGGTGGAGACGACGCACCAGATCTACGGCCCCATCAAGCTCACCGGGTTCCCCGTCAAGCTGTCCGACACCCCTGCCACGCTTCGTCTGCCGCCGCCCACTGTGGGGGAGCACAACGAGGAGGTCCTGAGAGAGCTGGACTACTCTGATGACGAAATCCGCGCCTTGCAGAGGGAGGGCGTGGTCGGCTCCGAGAACATGAGACGGGCTGCCCTGGACCTGATAGGAGAGGGGATTTAGAGCCCATCCGGCCGGCTGGGGCTGGAGCCCCCCGCCATAGGCGCGTTCCGATGGCGGCCCGAGGCAGCTTTCAATGCTGGGTCCGCCGCGGTGTTACAATGGGGCGTCCCATTGGATGGGACAGGCCCTGGCGCTGCGATTCCAGGAGCTTCCGTCCATCTTGAAAGAACGAGGTGAACCCATGGCCCAACAGAAGCTGGTGAAGAAGGCAGTCATACCCGATGACAACCCGCCCGCGATATCCGGGACGCCCGCCGAGGACCTACTGCGCGCCATCTCCGAGGAGGTGGATATCTACACTGAAGACCGGCCCGAGCCCGATGAACTGGTGGCGCGCTGTAAGGATGCGGACGCGGTTATCAACATCCGGTCCGTCGTCCAGTTCCCCCGGTCGGTCCTGGAGCAGCTGCCGAAGCTGAAGGTCCTGTCCATCTGGGCCGTCGGCGTGGACAACGTGGACCTGGAGGCATGCAAAGAGCTGGGAATAACCGCCACCAGGATGGCGCCCCTCTCGGCGCCCTCGGTGGCGGAGCACTCCCTGGCCATGGCGATGGCGGTGTCGCGGAAACTCGTGGCCAACGACCAGATGGTCCGGCGCGGTGAGTGGGGAAGGCCCTACGTTACCGATCTTCTGGGCAAGACCATGGGAATCATTGGAACCGGGCCCATCGGCCAGCGGGTCGCGCAGCTGGCCAAGGCCATAGGAATGGATGTCATCGCCTATACCATCAACCCCTCGCCGGAGCGGGCCCGGGAGTACGGCGTGGAGTACGTGGAGCTGGACGACCTGCTGCGGCAGTCCGACGTGGTAGTCACCGTTATCGCGGTTTCCAACCTGACGGAGAATATGATCGGCGCGCGGGAATTCGGGCTCATGAAGCCTACCGCCATCCTCGTGAACACCGGCAGGGGCCTTCTGGTCGACGAGGCCGCTCTGGCGGATGCTCTGGATTCAGGAGGCATCGCCGGCGCGGGTGTGGACGTGTTTGTGAACGAGCCTATCGAGCCCGAAAGCCCACTGCTCAAAGCGGCCAACATTATCTTGTCTCCGCACATGGCGGCAAACACCCCTGACGGAGCGCTGAAGCGGCTCTTGCTGGCGGTGGAAAACATCCAGTGGGCCATGGAGGGCAATCCCCAAAACGTGTTGGTGCAGGGCAACAGAATCTAGTGCCGCTTCCAGCAAGAGGTGATTAATACGACTCGCACCTAAGCCGGGTTGACCACGTGCTGGGACTCAGTCAAGTTGGTTTTAACAGTATGTCATTCTGAGGAGCGAAGCGACGAGGAATCTCAGCGTAACAACGAGATTCTTCGCTTCGCTCGGAATGACAACTATCAGTCTCTGGTTGACTTAGTACTAGAGACCGTCAATAAGGGATCCCGTGCCCGTCCCATTTGATACACATCGAACGTGGGAGGGTGCGCGGGGCCCCTAGCTATTCCGGTATTGCCCCGGCTTCCTTCCCATCGGGACCTGCCGGCCAATCGGGACCTGCCGGGCCGGGAACGAGGGTTGGTTCACTTTGCCAGTACGCTGACCCCGCGCTCCGCGTACTGGAAGCCCAAAAGCAGGCCCAGCCAGTTGCGGAGATAGTGAGGCGGGAGGAAGCTGCTCTTCACCCGAAGCCGGGCCTCCTGTCCCATGAGTTCGGCCAACGGGGGGTTCGACAGCAACTGGCGCATCCGGTAGGCGGCTCCTTCCGCTGTCTGCACGAGAAAGCCCGTCACCCCGTCTATGACCTGAAAGGCAATCCCCCCCGTGTCTCCCCCCACCACCGGCTTGGCCTTCCACATGGGCTCGGTAATCGAGAGGCCGAAGCCTTCGCGAAGGGATTTCTGAATCACGACGGCGGCTGCACGTTGGAGGGCGTTCACAGTGATATCGTTGTCCTCGGGGTTCACGATGACGGTGGTGTCGGGCAAAGCTTGGGCGGCTTTCACCACCACTTCACAGACCTCTCGTCCTTCTGGATCGTCAGGGGCAAAATTGCCCACGAACACGAACGCTACGTCGGTGGTGCGCTTCACCATCTCGTAAGCGCGCAGGGTCCCCATTGGGTCCTTCAACCAGTCGAACCGGCTCGCCTGAAGAATAAACGGCTTCTCGCTGGAGATGTGATACCGGTCTAAAACCGTCTGGATCTCCTCCGGCTGGAGGTCCCGGTTCTTATCGCTCAGAGGGTCGATAAAAGGGGGAATGAGGTACTGGGGGATGAAGAGGTCCCGGCGGAGAAACTGGGGAATGTGAAAGACGGCCGCGTCGAACATGTCCAAATAAGGCTTGAGGAATGCCCAGACCCGGAGGTCCGCCTGGGCCACGTCGATGTGACATCGCCAGACCCACTTGGAATGACCGTTATTTCGGGGCCCTATCAAACCCATGGGCTGAGGGTCATGGATGATGATATAGTCGGCATCGTGGTCAATCTTTGAGGCGTTTTCCTCCATCACCTTGCGGTAGGTCTTGAACATGTCCGGAGTGATGTCCTCCTCAACCCCATGCAAGGCGTTGTGGAAGCTCTTGGTCACGTCGAAGAAGGCGTCCGGCGCATCGATGATGGTCCATTCGGTTTCCAGACCCACATCGTTCATCAAAGGCACAACACGGGAAAGTATCTCAGCCACCCCTCCGCCGGTGCGGGTGGAGCTGACGTGCTGCACACGGGCGCCGCGGAGATGGCGAACCATCATCCGGATCTGTGCGACAAGCTCTTCTCCGACAATGGGGACGTAGTCATCGATGCGTGTTGCAGCGCTCATAGAACCAACCTAGCCCCTGAGCACGGCGCCGATCTGGTCTTTCAGCGCCCTCAGGTCGTGGAAATAAGGGTTGAGACGCTCCAGCGCCTCCGCTTTCTCATTCTCCTGCCAAAGCCTAAGCCACCTGGAAAAATCGTTCGTACCCCCGCCGTCGCGGAACCGGGCCTCGACAAGGTGGTGGAGGATGCACTCCAACCCCATCTTCTCTACCCCTTCGGCCAACTGCTCCACGTCGGCGGCTTCAGCCCCAGCCGGAAAGACAAAACTCCTGGCCTCCAAGAAGTAGAACTCCCACCCCAGCGGCACCCGAGGGAACGCCTCACCTTCGCCCACGTACTCCTGGACAAACGCCACCAGGCGCTCGCGTGACTCGCGGATGGTGGAGCATTCCAGGGGGTCCAGGCTGGAGAGCTTTTCGGACAATCCCTTCAGTCCGAACCTGGTGGAGACCCAGCGGGCGAAGTCATTGGTGTGCTCCGCCAGGCGATGCTTGCGTCTACGGAAGATGGCGTGATGGACGTGATAGTAGATGGAAGAGCCAGGGACCTGCAGGAGCCCGCGAGCGAGCGAGGGCAGGCTGTCGGCGATGTACCCGGTCCACAGCACCACCCCGGCCTCCGTCATAAAACGAAACGGTTCCACCGGCGGCGCCGCGGCTTTTGCCAGCGGGTCGGCCTTGTTCTGGGCTGGATGTTTGATCGCTGTCATTGTCGTTCACTGTCCTCCCGAAACGCGCACTTCAAGCAGTGACCTCCGGAGGCCAAAGGCAGTTCGAACTCGAACACCCGTCTCCCATCCACGTTCACCCATTCTGCTGCAGGAGGCCCTTCAGCGGCGATGGCGCCAAGTTGGCCGGCCGTCGGAAGCTTCGAGAAGCCCACCCTTGACTTGGGGGGCTCTCGGCGACATTTGGTGTGGCCGCCCGAGGGCTGGTTTCACCAATTTTCATTATATATGGGTGGACACCCCGAGGGAACAGAGTGCTTACCCCTTGCCGGCATGGGCGCCACTCATGAGTCTAGCTGGCCGGGAGGCGGGGACGCCCGGGACCGCGGATGCTATACTAGGCCGGGCGGATCGCGGAGGGCGCGGCGGCACGGGCTCTCCGCTCGGTGACTGAGGACGACGCGGTGCTGACGTAGGAGAACTGGCTATGACCGTGGCGGCGGATACTGTCCAGATGGATCCCAATGCCCTGCACGGGGTGGAGGAACTTTTTCGAGAGCAAATCCAAAATGGGGTGCATCCGGGCGCCGCGCTGGCGGTGTACCGCCACGGGAAATTGGTCCTGGACCTGTACGGCGGCCTGGCCGATGGCAGCACGGGCAAGCTTGTCACCCGCGACACCATGTTTGTCCTCTACTCGTCCACCAAGCCCTTGGCCGCGGCCTGCATCTACCTGCTCTGGGAGCGTGGCAAGCTGGGGTGGGACGACCCGGTGGCCGGTTATTGGCCTGGGTTCGCCCAGAACGGCAAGGCGGACGTCACCGTTCGCCACATACTGACCCATCAAGGCGGTTTCCCTGACACACCCGCCGAGCTGACCTGGGACGTATGGCGGGACTGGGATGCCGTGGTCCGGGCGATGGAGAAGACCTCACCGGTGTACGAACCGGGTAAGGTCCTCGCCTATCACCCCCGCAACTTTGGCTGGGTGATCGGCGAGTTGGTCCGGTGTGTCGACGGGCGGCCCTTCAGCCAGTTCCTCAAAGAGGAGGTGACCGGTCCGCTGGGTATGGGAGATACCTACGTTGGCCTGCCGCCGTCCCTGGAGGGGCGGGTGTCGAAAGAGCACGCGATGGAGGACTGTGATCGCCCGGTCCAGGTCTCGACCTACAACCGGCCGGAGGTACACCAGGCCGTGCAACCGGCGGGAGGGGGGATCGCCACCGCCCGGGACCTGGCCAGGTTCTACGCCATGCTGGCCGGCGGCGGAGTTTTGGACGGGACCCGGGTCCTGGCGCAGGAGACCGTCGCCGAGGTTACCCGATTTCAAGTCGAGGGGATGGACTATACGCTGGAGCGGCACGTTCGCCGGTGCCTGGGAATGGCGCTGGGCGACAGCCGTATGGGGTGTTCTGAGACGGAAGGATACAATTCTTTCGGGCATGGTGGGGCGGGCACGTCGGTGGGCTGGGCGGACCCCGACTCCGGGCTGGCCCTGGCCTTCATCACCAACGGATTCCGAGCCGGGCCGTCGAACACCCGGCGCCTGGCGGCTATCTCCCAAGCCGTGCGCGACGCTTGCCGTTGAGTAGCTCTCTGGTAGCGTATCAGTTTGCGCGGTCGGACCCAGTGAGCCAATTGACAAGGGCGACGGCGGCATGTCAATATGAGGATTATGATGGAAGGGTTGCAGAAAGAATACGATTACTACTTGGCGCACAAACCAGAACTGTTGAAACAATACAACGGGAAAGTTCTGGTCATAAAAGGACAGGCCGTCATAGGCGTGTTCGATTCTGAGTTAGAAGCCCTTCAAGAAACGTCTCAATCGCATGAGCTAGGGACATTTCTCATTCAGAGGTGTGACCCTGCCCCAGAAAGCCACACACAGACATACCATTCACGTGTAGCATTCACCTAGGAAGGTGGTGAATGCAGCGACGTGGCCTCCAAGCACAATCATTTACTTCTCGTTATGATGGCAAATCCAACGTCCTAGCCAACCAAGTTGGTATCACCGCCGCTTTTGACCCCACGGAGCCTCCCACGCAGCCCCCCATAATGTTCGATGCGGTTTGGGATACCGGGGCAACTAACTCTGTCGTCACTTCAAACGTCGTTGCCCAGTGTGGCCTCAAGCCCTCTGGCATGGTTGACGTACATACGGCCCAAGGCAGCCATACAACCGAAACCTATCTCGTGGGCATACACCTCCCGAATCGTGTAGCCTTCCCTAGTGTGAAAGTGTCAAAAGGAACGATTCGCGGATTCGACGTTCTGATTGGCATGGACATCATTGGGACAGGTGATTTTGCAGTTACCAACCGCGATGGCAAAACTGTGTTTTCCTTCCGAATCCCATCTATGGAGTGCATAGATTTTGTGAAGGACACGCAATCCCTCAAGCCCGCATCGCTGGATCGAATCGGCCGAAACGCACCATGCCCGTGTGGGAGTGGCAAGAAGTATAAGAGATGCTGCGGGAAGGCAGCCTAGCCAAGCTATCCGCCTTTGATGACACCACCCGTAATGGCGCTGAGGTCACGGGCGGCGCCGAAACGTAGAATCAAGGTGTGCCCGGTCCTGTGTTCTCCGCGGGGCCGGCGGTGTGTTTTGACAGGCCGACTCAGGAACGCTACCCGGCCGCCTGCACCATCTGTTTGACCGCCTCAAGGGCCAGCCGGTACCCGTAGTAACCGAAGCCATAGACCGATCCTTTGCACACCGGCAGTATGTTGGAGACGGTACCCCGCGCCGTCGGATTGGACGCGTGCACTTCGATGACGGGATACCTCACGTGGGTGATGGCGCCTCGCAGCGGCCCCGTGCCCGTCGTGAAGCCGGCGGGGTTGATCAGGGCGGCGTCGAAGTTTCGCTCGTCGGCGTCGTAGAGAGCGTTGATTACCTCGCCCTCAATGTTGGAGTGGAAAACCTCCACCTCCAGCCCCAGACTCGCGGCATCGGCTCGAATCTGATCATTGATCTCTTCCAGCGTGGTCGTGCCGAAGATATCCACCTGAACCTTGCCCCGCATGTTCATGCCTGCGCCCTGGATCACCAGTACCTTGGTCATGG
>CAJWBT010000078.1 GCA_913020235.1 uncultured Chloroflexota bacterium | reverse complement strand
ATTGAAGCTCCCCGGATTTCCACCTGGAGCTTTCCCAACTCCTTCTGGCCCCACGCCTATAGCCCTGGGATGGTGGGGGCCGAGGGCCGGTTCGAGTCCGACACCCTGGCGGAGCTCGAGCGGCGCGGCCACCGGGTGGAGGTATGGGATGACTGGACGGTTCGGGTGGGCAACCTCTGCGGAATCCAGGTCGACCGGGAGAGAGGCGGGTTGAGCGCCGGCGCCGACCCCCGTCGCGACGCGTACGCCATGGGCCGATAGCCTGGCAGGGCAAAACCCCTGCTTGCCACTGAGCCACTGAGAACACAGAGCGGGTAAGGGGCTCTGCGTCTCGATGGCTTGGTGGGTTATTGGGCCGTGCGGCCGCCGTCGATGACCAGTTCGCTGCCGGTGACGAAGGAAGATTCGTCCGAGGCCAGGTAGAGAGCTCCGTAGGCCACGTCCTCGGGGCGGCCGATCCTCGCTAAAGGGGTCTGCTCTAGGCGGTTCCGGAGGTAGGCCTCGGTGGCCAGCATCGGGGCCGTCATCAGGGTCTCGACGGTGCCGGGATGGATGGAGTTGGCCCGGATGCCTTCGCCGGCATACTGGATGGCGGTGGCTTTGGTGAATAGACGCACGGCCCCCTTCGACGCACTGTAAGCCGCCGCGGTCACGTTGCCGACCAGGCCCGCCACCGAGGAGATGTTGACTATCGAGCCACCGCCCGCCTTCCGCATCTCCGGGATGGCTTGCTTGGTACCCAGGAACACGCCCTTGGCGTTGATCTCCATCACCTGCTCCCACAGCTCCTCGCTGGTATCCTCCACCCTCCCCATGCGGTGAATGCCGGCGTTGTTGACCAGCACGTCCAGCTTGCCGAACCGGGCCACCGTGGCGGCGACGGCCTCGCGCCAATCGGACTCGCTGGTAACGTCCAGCCGGACGAATAGGCACTCGCCGCCGTTCTCGCCGATCTCGGCCTCCGTCTGGCGGCCCTCTTCCTCCAGGACATCGCCGATGACCACCTTGGCCCCTTCACTGGCAAATAGCATGGCCTCCGCGGCGCCCATCCCCCTGGCGCCGCCGCTGATGAGGGCAACTTTGTTCTCCAGCCGCATCATGGTGCCTCCTTCCTGGCCAAATGCTTCGCTCACTTGGCCCTTGTTCTTCAGGTCCGTTTATCCAGCTAGCAAAACAACTTGAAGTGTCTCTGGCTTGGGGCGGGCCTATTGCGCCGTCAGGCCGCCGTCGATAACCAGCTCGCTTCCGGTGACAAATGAGGACTCGTCGGAGGCCAGGAACAGGACGCCGTAGGCCACGTCCTCCGGTTGCCCTAACCGGCCAAGGGGAGCCCTGGCGGTCTGCGCCTGGCGGCTGGCCTCGTCGAAAAGCAAGCTGTTGGCCGTCATTGGGGTCTCTATGACCCCCGGATGGACCGAGTTGGCCCGGATGCCGTCGCGGGCGTACTGGATGGCCGTGGCCTTGGTGAACAGACGCACGGCCCCCTTCGACGCTCCATAGGCCGGCGCCAAGGCGCTGCCGATCAGCCCCGCGATAGAGGAAATGTTGATAATCGAGCCGCCGCCGGCGCGGCGCATCTCGGGTATGGCGTGCTTGGTACCCAGGAACACGCCCTTGGCGTTGATCTCCATCACCCGGTCCCACATTCCTTCGCTGGTCTCCTCTATCCGTCCCAAGGGGAAAATTCCGGCGTTGCTGACCAGAACGTCCAGTTTGCCGAACCGGGCCACCGCGGCGCCGACGGCCCGCCGCCAATCGTCCTCGCTGGTTACGTCCAGCCGGACGAACAGGCACTCGCCGCCGCTCTCGTTGATTAGGGCCTCGGTCCGCCGGCCCTCTTCCTCCAGGATGTCGCCGATGACCAAGCTGGCCCCTTCGTGGGCGAACAGCATGGCCTCCGCGGCGCCCATGCCCCTGGCTCCGCCGCTGATCAGAGCAACCTTGTTCTCCAACCGCCTCACGGCGCCTCCGTCCGGTGGCCTGGGTCGATTCTAGTACCTTGGGAGCCGAAGTCAAGGACTGGAAGGCTTGCCCTGCCTGTGTACTGACTTGTAAATAACCTTGCATCGGCGACATTGTGCGACATTCAGGCCCCACGATCGTCTTTCCGGCCCTTCCGCGGAAGGGCCGGGATGACGGAACGGGTTTCAAGCCACTTACGAGACACCAGACCAGAAGCATTTGACCCGGCGTAACGCCGTCTATAGAATGTTAGGAGTACATCTAGGAATTGTCGTTGTTCCTCGCCGGCTGCAGATGACATCCCCCCACGTTGCCCCGCCGCCGTATGCCGAATCCCCGCCGGCTGTCTTGCTGGACCTCCGCGAGTCGAGAAGGAGCTTGACGTCCTTGGCCGTTCCTCCTGCAATAGGCTGGTCGTCTCCGGCTCCCCGCCCGGCAGGGCATCGGTGGCCGAGGGTCGCCGCCCGGGTAGTTTTCCCAATATTGCTGTTGCTGCTTTTGGCCGCGTGCAGCGGAGACCGGGGAGCCCAGCAGGCGCCGGACTTCCAGGTGACCCGGTTCGACGGCGCCGAGTTCCGGCTGTCGGACCAGGTGGGCCGCAGCCCGGTGGTGCTCAACTTCTGGTACCCCACCTGCCCGCCTTGCCGGGCGGAGATGCCGGCCTTCGAGAAGGCCTGGCAGCAGCTACGGGATGAAGGAGTCCGGTTCCTGGGAATGTTCGTGCCTCAAGGTTTCGATTCCGAGCAGGACGCGAAGGACTTCATCGAAGAGCTGGGGCTCACCTACGACTTCGCCACCGACAAAGGGGGCCGGATCGCCCGGTCGTACGAGCTGGAGTACTTCCCCACAACCTTTTTCATCGACAGATCGGGACGAATCTTCAAGAGGCATATCGCCACCCTTGACGAGGACGGGATAGTCCGCATCGTGCGCGAGATGGCCCAGGGTTAGCCCCACGTGGCTATGTGGGGAACGCGGCCGATCGTCATGGACGGCCCTCGAGCATGAGTGTCTTGGACTGGATTCTGGTAGTCATCCGGTGGGGCCATGCCCTGGCCGCCGTGGCCTGGGTGGGCGGAGGGATCTTCTACCTGGTGGTGTTGCGCCCGAGCATCCGGCGTGCCCCCCTGTCGCCGGAGACCGGCCGGGCCGTTGGCGTCGAGTTTCGAGGGCTGATCGGCACCGCCATCGGGGTGCTGCTGATCACCGGTGTCATTCTCTCGGCCGACAGGTTAACCGAGGACACAGTATCCGTTGCCTATGTGGCCGTCCTGGTTGTGAAGATAGCCCTGGCCATGTACATGTTCTACATCGTGCGGTTTCTGCGCCAGCGGAGCTACCCGGAAGAGACATCCCTGGGACGCGATTGGTGGGCCAGGACTCGTGGCCGCATGACCGGTACAACCGCCGTTCTGATAATTGGCCTGGTGGTCATTGGCCTGGCCGATATCCTCTCAGCCCTATTCGAGCAAGGAGTGCGGTAGCAGGGGACTAGACCGGCGATCAGCCCGCGGCAAGAAAGGCAGCACGCTGGCTGCTTATAGCCAACAGGAGGGCCGTTGAAGAAGGAGCTTATGGAAATCCTGGCTTGCCCGGTGTGCAAGGGCGAGCTGGAGCTGAAGGTAGAAGTCGAGACGGGGGATGAGGTGGTCACCGGGTCGCTGGTCTGCCACCGGTGCGACGAGACCTATCCTATCGACGATGCCATCCCCAACCTGCTGCCGCCTGACATGCGTAGCTGATGGGGTTTGCCACAGAGGCACATGGACACAGAGAAACAAGGCAAAGATGGACTCTAGGCCTCTGTGTCTTTGTGGCTGAAAAGGATTGCCGAAGGGCTAACGCCCGTCGCCGACCAAGACCCGGACCACCTGGGGCGCCAATTCCTCGGCACGGAGGCGGAGCTGCTCCCGGGTGAGGTTCTCAATGGGATGCTCGGTGAAAAGGGTGGGATAGTCGGGCGCGCCCCACATCTTGGCCATGCCCGCCGCGGTGGGACTGAACCGGTCGGTGCAGATGGTGGCCGAGGGTATGCCGGCGTTCTCCACGTGGATTCCGTCGTGCACACTGCACGCGCTGCAGGAGCCTCAATCGCCGACGGCGACAATCACCGAGTCGCAGCTCTCCGCCAGCTCCCGGATCACCTCGGGGTCCGCCGGTTTGGAGGCGCTGGGTTTCCGGTGCCACTTGACGTCGGAGATCTCGTACCGGGTACGGAGAAGTTCCACCAGCTCCTCCAGCAGCACGTCGGCGTTCCTTTTGCTATCGTCGATGACACCGAGACGTGTCCCCGCCAGGGTGGGAAGCCGGGGCGCGCCGTCGAAGGGCGCTATGATGGCCTCGGTGGTCGGGTTCACCAGCATGTATTCGTTGGTCTGGGTCATATCTCAAAGCCCTCCCGATAGTCTTGGACCGTGAACTCTTGTGCCCCGTTACCGGAATGGTCCAGCCGTTCCAGCATGAATTGTCTGCTGATCGCTATCTTACCTCTTTGGTGACCGCCGTGGAACCGACCTTCGGCCCCCAACTGGGGATAACCGAGGACATGTTGGACTCCTCACCTCCGGCGAACAACAGGAGGATGTCCTCCGGCTCCGGAACCAGAGGCAGGAACCGCTCGCCGTCTCCCGGCTCCACCGGCTGGGGCAACACGCCGGCGTTTTTCAAATCGGCAACCGACCGGCGGATACGGTCGTGAAGATGGTTTCGGACCTGCTCCTTGGTCCAGTCTCGCCAGATGGCAGAGTTGCCGGCGATGGTCACCGCGATCTCTCCCTGGCGCACACCAACGCTCCGGTCGCCCACGGAGCCGGAGGTGGACATGCTGGTCCCCAGGGTGGAGGCCACGTCGGCGACGGCGTGGAGGATGGCTTCAGGCTTGCCCGTGGCCCTGACCTGCCGGGGGGCCTCCGAGGCAAACACCGTCACCGCGCTCTGGCTGGGAGCAAATCCCCGCTCCACGTGCAACGGTGTCCAGTGGGTCTCGGTCTCCGCCTCTGCGATACAGTAAGAGAACTTGCCGGGGTGGCCGATGACCGACCGGTCGTAGAGGCCGGGAATGGCGGCGCAGGCGTTCATCAGGATCAGGCGAATCGCCCGGCCAATGGTCGCATTGGCCCGGTTTCCGGGCCCGAAGAGGTTGTTCCGGGCGTTGATGTTCAGCTGCCGGACCACCGGGCCGTTGACGATGACCAGGATTGCCGAACCGCCCATGCTGGAAGAAGGTCCGACCAGGTTGAAGAGGGGGTCCAGCATCGCTTCGGTGGCGGCAACGACGACCGGGAGGTGCTCCGGCAGGCAACCGGCCATCACCGCGTTGGCGGCGATCTTACCGACGGTAATCTCGCGGCGGCGCTCCGGGATCTCGCCCACCACTTCCGAGGCAGGGCGTGCCACGGCCTCCACGAACTGGCCCACCCGGTACTCGGTGGGAGGCACCACGGGAAGACCGTCGGTCCAGCCCAACTCGTGGCAGCGCTCGATGGCCTCCAGGGCGCTATTCCATTGGACGGTGGTGGTCTCGCCAAGATCGCTCAAAGCTCTGCCTTCCTGGAGGATCAGCCGTCAGCTCTAATACCTGGTCTCGGAAATAGCAGTTACGATCATCCGTTCGCCCTGAGCTTGTCGAAGGGCTCCTGGTTGGTGGTTCGACAAGCTCACCACGAACGGTATTGGTAACGCCGTCCATTGATAGTAGGTACTGGTCCGTGAGCTGACAGCTGACAGCTGATAGCTGACCGCTACCCCTACCACTTGCGGTCGTACTTGGACATACTGCGCAGCACCTTGGGCGGGTCCATCATGGAGCCGCGGATGGTGAAGGACACCTCGCCCACGTAGATGGCGCCTTTGGAGTCCACCGCGATGCCGTGGGGCGCGATGAACTGTCCCGGTCCTTCGCCCTCCTCGGCGGCGCCGAAGATGCACACCCTCTTACCGTTCAGGTCGTAAACGGAAACGCGGTGGCCCAGGCCGGGGGCGTCGTCGATCCCGCGCATTCCGTTGAGTTCCCCCACGTAGATATGGTCCTGCCACAGCACCATGGCGTCCGGCCGGTGGATGTTGTTCCACATGGTGATGAAGTTGCCCTTGGGGTCGAAGATCTGGATTCGGTGGCACTCCCGGTCCACCACGTAGACCCGGTCGTTGCTGTCCACGGCGATGTTGTGGGGCCGTATGAACTGGCCGGCGTCGATGCCGGAGCTGCCCCAGGAAAACTTGTAATCTCCGGACCCGGTATATACGTGGATTCGGGAGTTGCCGTAGCCATCGGAGATGTAGACGTCCCCGTTGCTCGGCATGATCGCCGCGGAGGTCGGGCGGTTGAAGGGCTGGCCGCTCCACTTGGGGGCGGGGTGGTTCCGCTCCCCAATCTCCATCAGCTTTTCCCCTTCAGAGTTGAACTTCTGAATAGTGTGGATTCCGTCGTCGGCCACCAGCACCGAGTCGTCGTGGGCTATGTACAGCCCGTGGGTGCGGTTGCTGAAGAAGCCTTCCCCGAAGGTGCGGATGAAGTTCCCTTCCCGGTCCAGGACAATGAGGGGATGGTCACCCCGGGTGAGGACGTACACGTTGTCTCGGGAGTCAACCGCCACGCCGGGGCATTCATGAAAGGACATACCGTCGGGCAATTTGGCCCAGCCGTCAACGAACTGGTATTGAAAGTCGCCGCCGCCGTAGGTGTCAGCCATTTTCTCCCCCTTTATGCTCCGCTTTCACCAGGATACCGGCCCCTTGAGGCCGGAGTGGAGGTGGGCGGAAATCGTGGAACGAAATTCCGATTCAGGTGAAGGCTATCGTAAGGTGTCTCAAATAAGGTGTCAACACGGAGGGGCCTGGCCTCAACCGGCCGATGGGTCATTTTCAAACAGACCAAAAGCGTTCCCTTCGCTGTCCCGGCAGATGGCGACGTAGCCCGCGCCCGGAATCGCCATCTTGGGCATCCACAGGCTTCCGCCACCTTCCACCGCCTTCCGGGCAAACTCGTCCACCGACGGCACGTCCACGTAGTTGATGCCGGTGGCAGCCGGATCGGGACGCTTCATGATCGCGCCGTTGATTCCCGGCTCCTGGTCTTCGCCGGTGGTTATCAGCCAGTATTCCACAGGGCCGTCCCAGCCCTCGATTTTCCATCCGAACAATTCGCCGTAGAATTTGACCGCCCGTTGAACGTCGTCGGCGTGTATCTCGAAATGCACTACCCTGGGCATGGCCTATCCTCCTCAGCCATTTAGAAGCACTTCAGTGTGAAACCGGTGGATACGAGTTTACCCCCATCCTAGCCTTCCCCCTTCGCAAGCGCCTTGCCCCAAAAGTGCCCTGGAATATGTCACCCCGAGTGAAGCGAGGGGTCTGGGGTGGTGGGTCCAGGCTGCCATGGACGAACCCCGCAGCAGATTCCTCGTCGCTTCGCTCCTCGGAATGACAGTTTTGGGGCAAGGCCCTTCGCAAGAGGGAAGGAATCGGTCCTCTGCCCCTTGCGAAGGGGAAGAGTTAGAGTGGGGGTCTTAGGCAAGCCGAAGATGCTTGGGAACGGCACCTGCTGGCGTGTGGTTCGGCGAACGCCGCCCCTTCACCGTCCGGCGGTCATCGGTGCTGAGTTCCTCCAGCCCCCCTTCCCGATATCATTGAGAAATTGTCGCCTAGCGGCGCTCGAACACTGCGGCGACTCCCTGTCCGCCGCCGACGCACATGGTCTCCAGCCCGAACTGGGCGTCCCGGCGCTCCATCTCGTGCAGCATGGTGGTCAGGATGCGGGCCCCGGTGGCCGCGATGGGGTGGCCCAGAGAGATACCGGAGCCGTTCACGTTCAGATTGTCCTGGTTGGGCAGCTTCCACTCCCGGAGCACCGCCAGAACCTGGGCGGCGAAGGCCTCGTTAAGCTCGATGAGGTCCATATCCTCCAGGGTCAGTCCCACCTTGCCCATTACCTTGGCCACCGCGGTTACCGGGCCGATGCCCATATATGCGGGGTGGCAGCCGGTCGCGGCCCAGCCCCTCAGGAAGGCCATGGGCTTCAGGCCAAGCTCTTCCAGCTTGTCGGCAGCGACCACGAGACACACCGACGCGGCGTCGTTCTGGCTGCTGGCGTTGCCGGCGGTTACGGTGCCGTCCTTCATGACCGGGCGCAATCTGGCCATGACCTCCAAGGAGGTATCGGCCCGAGGACCTTCATCCTTCTCGAAGATAACGGGGTCCCCCCGGCGCTGGGGGATGGGCACGCCCACGATCTCCTTGTTGAACTTGCCCCCGTCGACGGCGGCCACCGCCCGCTGGTGGCTCTGGAGGGCGAACTCGTCCTGCTCCTCGCGGGGGATCTCATACTGTTTAGCCAGGTTCTCCGCTGTCTCGATCATCCCGTCGATGAAGCCGAAGCGGTCCTCGGGCTGGATGGTTGCCCGAGCCCGGACGAGCCGATCGTGGAGGGTGAGAGAACCGAACCGGGCCCCCCAGCGGGTCTCGTTTACATAAAACTCGACGTTGCTCATGCTTTCAACGCCGCCGGCGACGACGACATCGGCGTTATCCGTCTGGATCAGCATCGCGGCGTTGAGGATGGCCTGCAACCCCGAGGAGCAACGGCGGTCCAGTTGGTAGCCGGGGACCTCTATGGGGAGTCCCGCCTTGAGGGAGGCGAGCCGGCCCATGGCCGGATTCTCGCCGCTGGGATAGCCGTGGCCCAGAATTACATCGTCAACCTTGGCGGGGTCCAGACCGCTCCGGTCCAGCGTCTCCTTGATCACCAGGCTGCCCAGCTCAACGGCGGTAAGGCCTTTCAGGCTGCCGCCGAAGCTGCCCACGGGGGTACGCACGGGTGAAACTATGGCAACTTCTCGCAT
>CAJWBT010000077.1 GCA_913020235.1 uncultured Chloroflexota bacterium | reverse complement strand
CCTCGATGGCGTCCTGGTCGCCCAGGAAATCGCTGCCCTTCACCGTGTCGTAGGCATGGTCCTTCCAGTCGTCCCCGCGATCGGTGAGGGCGGCGTTGATCCCACCCTGGGCCGCGTTGGAGTGACTGCGCACCGCGTGGACTTTGCTGATGATGGCGGTGTTGGCGCCGTTGGCCCGCGCCGCTATGGCCGCGCGCATGCCCGCCAGTCCGGCTCCAATGACCAGGACGTCGTGCTCCAGCATGGGTGATCCTTCCTCGAACTGCCGGCCGCCGTCAGCCGATGCCGGCCGGCTCAAAAAATTGCAGAACCAGTCACTCTGCCCACCAATATATCAAAAACGGTGCGCGCTTTCTACCTAATCCCTGGCCCAACGGGACCGTCTTCACCGGTTGCCCAAGAAGCGCAAGGCCAGCAGCAGGGATGCGATACTCTTCATATCCTTGATCTCGCCCTTCTCGATCAGCCCCGGAATGCGGTCCAGGGGAACGGGAACTACTGAGATGTTCTCATCGTCGTCTGGCGCAAGTTTGGCCGGTCTCAGGTCCGTTGCCAGGTAGGAGTGGATGAACTCGGTGCACCAGCCGGGGGCCACCCAGGAGCTGGATAGGTGTTGCAACGTCCCGGCGGTGAAGCCAATTTCCTCCTGGAGTTCCCGGAGGACGGCCTCTTCCGGCGTCTCACCGTCATCCATGCCGCCGGCGGGCACCTCGAGCAACTCGGCCTCGGCGGGCTTCCGGTACTGCCGGACCAGGAGCACGTTGCCCTGGCCGTCCAAGGGCACCATGCAGACGGCTTGACCGTGTTCCACTATCTCTCTGGTGGCCAACCGGCCGTCAGGCAGCCGAACGTTGTCCACCCGGAGGTTGAGGATTTTCCCCTCGAACAGTAGCTGGGTCTCCACGGTGGGCTCTGACTGGAAGGCGGTCATCTGGCCGGCGTTCCTTCCTGTCCGCTGACGCCCAAGCCGAGCCGGCGCCGCAACGTTCCGTAGAAATGGCTGGGCGGGTTGGCGCGGAGGAACCTGGCCTTGTAGGGGCTCTGCTTCAGCTCCACGCGGTCCCCGGCCTCCAACGGATACTCTACGAACCCGTCAACGCTGAGGATGGCCTGTTGGTGTCCCTCCAGGGAAAGGGTCACCTTCACCGAGGAGGCCAGAACCAGCCCCGCGGACAGGCCCAGGTGAGCGGCCACCGGTTTAAGCACCAGGGCCTCCGATGCCGGGTCGAGAATGGGACCGCCGACGGCCAGGTTGTACCCGGTACTGCCCGTGGCCGTCGAGAGTATGACGGCGTCGGCCCGAAAGGTGGTCAGTTCAGCTGCATCGATGTGGACGGCGATAGTCACCAGCCGGGAGACTGCGCCCCGAGCCATGACCGCGTCGTTGAGGGCATGGAACGGCCCCTCCATTTGGGAAACGGAGCCTTCGCCGCCCTTGACCACCGTGGCCTGGAGCATGTTGCGCTCTTCCACCCGGTGGGCGCCATTGAAATACTGGGGGAGTTTTTCCAGGGCCTCATGCACCCGGAGTTCCGTCATGAACCCCAGCCTGCCCATGTTGATCCCAACCACGGGAATCGCGCTGGGAGCCGTCACCTGGGCGGCCCTCAAGATGGTGCCGTCGCCGCCCACGGTGACCACCAGGCCGGTGTTGGCGGCCCGCTCGCGGAGGGTTTCGAGGTTCTCCGCCGGCGAAAGCCAGCTATCTTCCGGCAAGGCCAGCTTCTTCAGGATTGTGGTCGCCAGTTCCAGCGCTTCGGGAATCCGGGCGTTGTAGATTATGCCAATGTTATTCATTTCGGTACAAGCGGTCAGCTGTCAGCGCTCAGCGTTCAGCAAATGAGCTGTCGGCTGCGAAGCACGGGCAGTCTAGCACCGCGTTCAAATTGGTGTCAATTTTGTCCGGCAGAGCAGGTTGTCCGCCTCCATTCACCTCTGAGGCCGACGGATGCAAGTTGAAGACCGCTCAGGGGATCAACGGCCCCACGGCAATCTTCGAATACTCGAGCACGGTGCCGGGCGCGATGCCGATCCAGAGCATGGCCGCACCGGCGACGGTCAAAGCCAGCAAAGACGCGGGCGGCGTTGAAATGCGCTCTTCCTCCTCCGCAGCCGCCCGTTGCAGGAACACGACGCGGATGATTCGCACGTAGTAGTAGGCTGACACCACGCTGTTGGCTACCCCCAGAAGGGCCAGCCACGTCAGGTCGGCCTTTATCGCGGCCGTGAAGATGTACAGCTTGGCGATGAATATGCTGGTGGGGGGTACGCCAATCAGGGCCACCAGGGCCAGGGCCAGGGCTATCGCCAGGAATGGCGCCCGCCGGGCTACGCCGGCGTAATCCTCGATCCGGTCGCTGCCGATCCGGTTGCCGATGGCCACTATGGCGAAGAAGGCGGTCAGATTTGCCGCCGCGTAGGCGACCAGGTAGAACAGGACGCTGTCCGGGCCGACGGAAACAAACTCTGGGAAACCCGAGTCCGGGCCGGAGGCTTTTACGCCCGCCGCCACCCCCACCAGGAGGTAGCCGGCGTGGGCGATGGCGCTGTAACCGAAGAGCCTCCTTATGTTGCTCTGGCTGATGGCCACCAGGTTGCCGATGACCATTGACGCGGCGGCCAGAACTGCCATCAGAACGGCCCAGTCCAAGCTCACGTCGAAGAACCCGGTATAGAACACCCTGAGGAGTATGGCGAAGGCGGCGGCCTTGCTGGCCACCGAAAGAAAAGCCACCACCGGAGTGGGAGCCCCTTCGTAAACGTCCGGCACCCACATTTGGAAGGGGGCTGAGGATATCTTGAACCCGAACCCCACCACCATCAGGACCACTCCCACCAGCAGGGCGTAGTTGTCGGAAGACAGTCCGCCGGAGGTGGCCGCCACGCTCGCGGATATTTCAGACAACTTGGTGCTGCCGCTGAAGCCGAAAATCAGCGCCATTCCGTAGAGCATGATGGCGGAGCTGATCGCGCCGATGATAAAGAACTTCATCCCGGCTTCGCTGGACTTAGAGGTCATCAGGAAGGCGGCCAGCGCCGCCAGGGGTAGGGTGGCCAGTTCCAACGCTACGTAGATAGTGATCAGCTCGGTGGCGGCGGCCAACAGCATCATCCCAGTCGCTGAGAACAGGATCAGTCCGTAGTACTCGCCCTGGAACCGTTCCATCCGCCGGACGTAGTCCGTCGAAGATAGGACTACCAGGCCGGACGCGGCCAATATCAGGAAATTGAAAAACAGGGCGAACCGGTCGACGGACAGGCTGCCCAGTAGAATGCTGGCCTGGCCGGTGGAGAGGGGATCGGCGCCCCGAAGCAAGTTAACTGAGTCCTCGAGGTCGAAGGCCTGGACCAGGCTCAGGGCCAGGGGCGCCAGCAATCCCAGCAAGGCGAACACTGGCAGCAGGCCTTTCCGCTTGATTACCAGGTCCAGCAGGATGACCAGGATGGCGACACCCGCCACACCCAGGTATGGGGATAGGACGTATAGGTCGTGGGCGGTCATGGCTGCCTACCCACCTCCCGGTATCAAAGCCACGATGGGCTCCAGGCCGGACTGGAAAACATCGGTCAGCAACGACGGGTACACGCCAATGCCCACGATGGTGATCACCAGGAGGACCAAGGGAGTGGCCTCGACCAATGACGCGTCCGTGACCTGGGCGAACCGCTCCCGCCGCACCCCGAAGAAGGCACGCTCCATCATCCAGAGGATGTACCCGGCGGCCAGCACGATGCTCAGGACGGCGAGCACCGTGGGCCAGGCATATGCCTGGAAGGCCCCCATGAATACCAGCAGCTCAGACACGAATCCGCTGAGGCCGGGCAGTCCCAGAGAAGCCAGACCGGCGATCAGGATGGCCGTGGCGACCACCGGCATCCGGCCGGCCAACCCCCCCAGATCGGGAATGTGGCGGGTATGGGTCTTTTCGTACACCAGGCCCACAGTCAAGAAGAGCAGCCCGGTGATGGTGCCGTGGGTGAACAGCTGCATGGCCGCCCCGTTCAGACCGGCCATGGTCAGCTCACCGTCGGACACCCCTATCGAGCCGATACCCAGCAGCACCAGCCCCATATGACTGACGCTGGAGAATGCGATGAGCCGTTTCAAATCAGTCTGTTGCAGCGTGACCACCGCTCCGTACAGCACGCTGACCACCCCCAAAGCCACCAGGGCCCAGGCGAACTTGTCGGTTTGTCCAGGGAACATCCCAAGGTTGATGCGCAGCAGCCCGTAGCCGCCCATCTTCAACAGCACTCCCGCCAGCATCACGCTGGCGGCGGTGGGCGCGTCGGTATGAGCGTCGGGCAGCCAGGTGTGCACCGGCCAGGAGGGTAGCTTGATGGCGAATGCGACGAAGAACAGCCAGAACAGGCCCGTCATCGGTATCAGCACGCTGGCCGAGGCCAACGTGGTGCCCTTGGTGGATAGCTCGACCATGTCGAAGGTACCGACTCCCGGAGTCGCGAACACCGCCACGATGGCCACCAGCATGAAGGCGCTGCCCAGGAGGGTGAAGACCAGGAACTTCATAGCCGAGTACTCTTTGCGCCCGGAGCCCCAGATGGAGATGAGCATGTACATGGGGACCAACTCAAGCTCCCAAAAGAAGAAGAACAGCAGCAAGTCGAGGGCGGAGAAGACCCCCATAACCGCCGTCTGGAGCACCAAAAGCCAGATGAAGTACTCACGCACCCGCAGCTTTATGTGCCAGGAAGCCAGGACCGCGCAGAACCCCAGTAGCCCGGTGAGGGCCACCAGCGGGGTGTTGAGCCCATCCACCCCCAGGAAAAAGCTGGCCCGGAGCGTCTCCGCCGGTATCCAAGTGAACCGGTCGATCAACTGGAACCGCTCGGCGCCGTCCCCCTGCTCGAAGAGGGCGAAGACCAGCAAGGACAGCACCAGGTCCGCCAGCGCCACCAGCACCGCGAAATAGCGGATTGTCCGGTCGCCCCGGACCACCAGCAAGATGGCGAGCGCTCCGGCGGCGGGCAGGAACACTGTCGCAGTTAGTAAGCCTGAAAAGCCTGTGACCACTACGTTACCCTTGAGTATTCACGATAGAAGATTGCCACAGAGGCACAGAGGCACGGAGGCACGGAGAAAAACGGATATCAGGAATATCTTCTTCCTCCCAGAATGCTTCCTTGTCCATAGGCTCCGCCTCCCGGTGAGCGATAAGCGGCGTCAGTGAATCCCCAGAAAACCTCTGTGTCTCTGTGCCTCTGTGGCTTGAACGCTTCCGCCGGCCGTCCACGCCGATCACGAAAGCAGGAACCAGAGCATTATGAGCAAGCTCCCAAAAACAACCGCCGCCCCGTACGTCTGGACCTGCCCGGTCTGAAGCCGGCCGACGGCCCAGCCGATGTTGCGGAAAGCCCAGCCGATCGTGTCCACCACGCCGTCGACCAGGTTCCGGTCCAGCCAGTCCACTGCTCCAACGAAGAGCCGGTAGAACACCCGGCGGACCACCACCCCTTCGTAGAGGGCGTCAATGTAGTACTTTTGCGACAAGAGGGTGTGCACCGGCTTTACCGCTCTCAAGGGCTCCCGGAACCTCTGCCCCGCCCCCTCCCGGTGACGCACGTACAAGGCAGCGGCCAAGGCCATACCCGACAGCGCCACCGCGGTGGAGACGCCGGCCAGTCCCCAACTGAACCCGTGATGCTCCAACGCTTCTGCCAGGCCGGGGCCGGCCTCCTCCAAGCCGGACCCCAAGAACTCGGTGATCCAGTGGCCCGGAATACCCAGTACCTCTCCCCACTGGAGGTTGGCCAGATAGCCAGAGGCAATCGCCGCCGCCCCCAGCACCAGCATGGGAAGCCACATGAGCACGGGCGACTCGCCCAGGTGGACGCCGCCCGAGCCCCCAGAGCCATGTGAATCATGGGCCGCTCCCGCCGGGGCCGGCAATGAGGTGGCTGCCCTAGCATCGGCCGACCGGTCTTCCATCTCCTGCTCCACCCCACCCCGGAACTGGCCGTGGAAGGTCATATGGAGCATCCGGAAAGTGTAGAAAGCGGTCAGGAGCACCCCGGTCAGCAGCATGGCGAAGGTGAGCCGGCTGACCCATTGCTCCGCCAGGCCGGTCCCGTTCCAAGCCCCGGCCAGGATCTCGTCCTTGCTCCAGAACCCCGCCAGGGGAATGATGCCCACCAGGCTCAGTCCGCCGATGACGGTCAGCCCGTAGGTCACGGGCATGCGACGCCATAGGCCGCCCATGTACCGCATGTCGAAGGTCCCGGTGGAGTGGTTTACACTGCCTGCGCCCAGGAAGAGCAGGGCCTTGAAGGAAGCGTGAGTGAACAGGTGGAACACCGCGGCGTCGTAGGCTCCGACGCCCAGGGCCGCCATCATGTATCCAAGCTGGCTGATGGTGGAGTAGGCCATCACCCGCTTGATGTCGTTCATCACCAGGCCCATCGTAGCCGCCATCAGCGCGGTAAAGGCGCCGATGAGGGCCACCACGGTGAGGGTGTGTTCGGCCGCCTGAAACACCGGGTAAAATCGCGCCACCAGGAATACCCCGGCGGCGACCATGGTAGCCGCGTGAATCAGGGCGCTGACCGGCGTTGGTCCTTCCATGGCGTCGGGGAGCCAGGCGTGCAGGGGGAATTGGCCGGACTTGCCCGCCGCGCCCGCGAAGATTCCCAGGGTCAGCCAGGTCAGGGCCGAGCCAACCAGGATACCCATCCCGCCAACGGCGACGGGCTGGGCCGCCTGCCAGATGTCCGGGATGTGAAAGGCGTTGAGGCCGGCCGCCGCGAAGTCGTCCGCCCGGAAAAATAGGTAGAGAATGGCGATCAGGAAGCCCACGTCGCCGATCCGGGTGATGATGAATGCCTTCTTGGCGGCGGCCGCGGCCGAGGGGCGCTCATGCCAGAAGCCGATCAGCAAATATGACGAGACGCCCACCAGTTCCCAGAAGATGTAGAGCTGGACGATGTTGGTGGCCAGTACCACTCCGAGCATGGCGGCGGTGAACAAGGACATATAGGCGAAGTACCTGGAGAAGCCGGGATCGCGGTGCATGTACGCCAGGGAGTAGACCTGTATCACCAGGCTGACCCCGGTGACGACGATCAGCATGATGGCGGTCAATTGGTCCACCAGCAGGCCCATCTCGATGGTGGCTCCCCCAACGGCCAGCCACTCGTGGGCCTCGAAGGCCAACTCGTGGCCCAGAATAACCGAGCGCAGGGTCATGATGGAAAGCCACAGCGCCACGCCGAGGGCGGCTATGAGCACCAGCCCGCTGAGCAGGGGAAAACGGTTGAGGAACGGCCTGATGATCAGGCCGATGACTGCGAAAGAGCCCAAGGGCAGGAACAGGATCGCCCATATCTCGGCTTCGCCGATCATCTATAGCTTCCTCATTATCTCTTCAGCCACGTGTTCTTTCCCACGTGGGACGTAAACCCTGAAGGGCACCCGTTCCCCCCAATCCCGGATGTCCCCCTCGGGCAGAATGCGTGCGGGCAGGCCCTCCCCTTCCAGGGCTTCCTTCCACATCTCCGCCATCATCAAGTTGGGCGCGCGTTTGAACTCGACCCACATCTCAGCTTTCAGCTCTCAGCTAAATCCCCCCTCCGCCCCCCCTTAGCGACAGGGGGTTGGGGGGATTTCTAGTTCCGCATCTCCGAGGCTTCGGTCAGGTCTACCGACCCGTTGGTCCGGTACATGGCGAACACGATGCCCAGGCCCAGAGCTATCTCCGCGGCGGCCACCGTGATTATGAACACGGCGAACACCTGTCCGGTCAGCACCCCGCCCAGGTTTTCCGTCAGGTCTTCCGCGAGTCCCGCCGGGGCCACGTACTTCGCGAAGGCGACCAGTGTCAGGTTTACCGCGTTGAACATGAGTTCGAGGGACATCAAGACGGCCAGGGCGTTCCGCCGGGCCAACGCCCCGTACAGGCCAATGGCGAACAAGATCGCCGCGACTATGAGCATGGATTCAAGGGACATAGTCGCTACCTCGGCCTCACCAGCACCAGAGCGCCGATGACTGCGGCCAACAGCAATACGGACACCGCCTCGAACGGTAACACAAAATCCCCGATCAGCAGGTCAGCCAGGCCCACTTGTTTGGCCGCGTCCCGCTCTTGCTCGGTAGTAAATCCGGAGGCCGTCAGGCTCTGCTCGCTCACGGTGGTGACGGCGCTGGTCTGCACCAGTTCGACCCGCGTCTGCTCTCGCTCCGGGATCAGGTCCCAGCCGGTGTCCGTGGCCACCACCACCAATGCGGACAGCAGGAGGGCCGCGAACAGCACGGCCGGGATTTGCAGCCGGTTTGGCATGTTGCCTCGCTGCACGTCCCGGGTGAGCATGATGGCGAAGATGATGAGTATGGATATGGCCCCGGCGTAGATCAGCACCTGGACCACCGCCAGAAACTCCGCGCTCAAAAGGACGAAAAATCCCGCAACCGCCAAGAACACCAAGACAAGCAAGAGCGCCGCGCGGAAGAGGTCTTTCACCAAGACCACTCCCAGGGCGGCGCCTATGGCCACCACCGCCAGAATCCAGAAGACGATGTCCTGGAACGTCATCTAATCGTTTTCCTCGGAAGAAGCTGGGTCAACCCCGCCATTCGCCCCCTCACGAAGGGGGAGTGAGGGAGGGTCGCCCCCGTCTAAGGCCGGAGCCACGGCCAGGCGCATTCCGGCCTTCTCTCTCTGGTGCCAGCGCCAGGACTCACGCCCTACGTCTTTCCAGTCCAGGGGCCGTCCCCCCCTGGGGTCATAGCTCGCACTTTCCAGTTGGGGCCGGAAATAGGTGCTGGGGTTCTTTTCGGCTTGCCGCAGCTGATCGAGGCCGATGACCATCTCCTTGCGGGAGTAACGGCCCTGCTCGAAGCCGCTGCCCATGAACAGGGCGTCATAGGGACACGCCTCAACGCACAGGCCGCAGAACATGCAGCGGGAAAGCT
>CAJWBT010000076.1 GCA_913020235.1 uncultured Chloroflexota bacterium | reverse complement strand
GGAGCACATCCCGGAGCGGCTTGCCATCCCCGGAGTTCTCGACGCTGCCCGTTACGTAGCCGTCAAGGGGGGACCGAAATACCTGGCCTGCTATGAGCTTGAAGAAGCCGAGGCGTACTTCTCCGATGCCTGGCAATATCGGTTGAACCACCCCACCGAGTGGACCGAACGCATGTCGCCCACCGTGGTCGGGATCAATCCCGTGCGTAACGTGTACCGGCTCATCTTCCCAGACGATGTACCCGAGGAGACGGCCCAGGCCGGCATGGCTCCGGCACTACTGGTGGGCCGAATGTCCGTCACGGAAGAGGTTGAAGCCCTCTTCAACCAAGAGTACAACACCGAACGCATACCCCTTTGTTACCGTGTGCCGGGTTACATCCGGGGCCGGCGTTTCGAGGCGGTGATGGGCGAGCCCAAGTACACCACGGTGCATGAACTGGGAGGCGCCGAGGTGCACGAGAGCGGGGCTTGGGGCGTGTGGCGGACCTCGGCGCCTCCCCAATGGTCGGAGACTGTCCGCCCCCAAATGACCCACGCGCCCGGATCGCCGGGAGTTTACACTCGAATCTTCCCCGACTAATGCGTGCCTCCGCGCCTTGGAGTTAGCCGGGGAATCGTACGTGCTCGGTGCTTCCCCGGACAGACCGGGCCGCGCGCCTTGCGGCCGGCTAGAGGCGCCGCCGAGGGCGAACCGGCCGGTCTTTGCCTGACCGGGCCTAGTAGACATAAAATTGGCCGATATTGGTGGGAAGATTACAGGTAAGCCAGCTACGAATCTGATATAATGAGTAGGCGTTGTTCAAAGTGGAGCCCAAGCTTCGCTTTGCCACCTTCAGCCGAGCCAATCCTTGCCTCTAGCGCGATTCCGCCTGGGATAGGATGATATGCAGCAACACTCAACGTTGGGATACACCGCCAAAGATATACAGGTCCTGGAGGGGCTGGAAGCAGTCAGAGTCCGCCCCGGAATGTATATCGGGAGCACCGACCAGCGCGGACTGCACCATCTGATATACGAGGTATTGGACAACGCGGTCGACGAGGCTATGGCCGGCTTCTGCACCCGGGTGGATATCATTGTCGATGAGGCCGGACTGATTACAGTTTGCGACGACGGTCGGGGTATCCCGGTGGACATCCACCCGACGACGGGCAAGACGGCCCTGGAAACGGTAATGACCACCCTCCATGCCGGGGGCAAGTTCGGCGGAGGGGCCTACAAGGTGACCGGAGGGCTGCACGGCGTCGGTGGCTCCGTGGTCAACGGCCTATCCGAGTACCTGAAGGCCGAGGTTCGGCGGGGCGGTTGGATGTACTATCAGGAGTACGCCCAAGGCCTGCCGCTAAGCAAGATGGTCCGGGGGGAGAAAACCGACCTTCAAGGCACCACAATCTCATTCCGGCCCGACCCGGAGATTTTCCCGGTCATTGAATACGATTTCGATACCCTGATCAGCCACTTCAAGGAGATCGCCTACCTGAACAAGGGCTTGGAGATTCGCTTTCGCAGTGAATGGCATCTGGAAGCACGTCAGGGCGACGTTGAACGCACCTATTACTTCGACGGCGGCATCGCCAACCTGGTGCGCAACGTCAACCGGAACCGCCGGGTGATGCAGTCCATTCCCTTCTACTACGAGAAGACGGTGGATGAGACCATGGTAGAGGTGGCCGTCCAGTACAACGACGGCTTCAGCGAGACAGTGTTCTCCTTCGCCAACTGCATCAACACCCAGGAAGGCGGTGTTCATCTGACGGGCTTCCGTACTGCCCTGACCCGGGTCATCAACGACTACGCCCGCAAGCAGGGTTTCATCAAAGAGGACCAGCCCAACCTGCTCGGGGACGACGTTCGGGAAGGCCTATCGGGGGTGGTCAGCGTCAAACTCACCGATCCCCAGTTTGAGGGCCAGACCAAAACCAAACTGGGCAACGCCGAAGTTAGGGGCATTGTGGACTCCGTGGTCGGCGAAGGCCTGAGCCGCTACCTGGAAGAGAACCTGCCTGAGAGCAAACGGATCATCGAGAAATGCCTTACGTCGCAGCGGGCCCGAGAGGCTGCGAAGAGGGCCAGAGACCTGGTCATCCGCAAGAACGCCCTGGATGGGACCTCCCTTCCCGGCAAGCTGGCCGACTGCGCGGAGCGTGATCCCTCGAAGTCTGAACTTTACATAGTGGAGGGCGAGTCCGCGGGCGGTTCGGCCAAGATGGGCCGGGACCGGCGCTTTCAGGCAATCCTGCCCCTGAAAGGCAAGATCCTCAACGTGGAGCGGGTGCTTCAGCAGCCCGATAAAATTCTGGGCCACGAGGAAATCCGCGCCATGGTGGCCGCGGTGGGCGCCGGTGAAGGGGAAGAGTTCGATCCCACCAAGGTGCGGTACCACAAAATTATTATCATGACCGATGCCGACGTGGACGGCTCTCACATCCGCACCCTGGTGTTGACCTTCTTCTACCGGCGGATGCAGGCGCTGATCGATGCGGGCTACCTATACATCGCCCAACCGCCCCTCTACCGCATCCAGAGTGGCAAGAACGTCCAGTACGCCTACGTCGAAAACGAGAAAGACGTGTTGCTGGACAAGATGACGGGGCAACGGAACGTTCAGATCCAGCGGTACAAGGGCCTGGGCGAGATGAACCCCGATCAACTTTGGGAGACCACCATGAACCCTGATACGCGCCAGATGCTTCTGGTCCGCATTGAAAACGCGGTCGAGGTGAACGATGTGTTTACCGCTTTGATGGGTGAGGACGTGGCCCCGCGCAAGAGTTTCATCAACGCCCATGCTCGCAGTGTCAAGAATCTGGATGTATGATGTGTAAGGAATAGTTTTCAGGAGGAACGAATTGCCCGCGAAAAAGGCCGGCCGTCGATCATTGAAACGCTCTCGCCGCAACGGCAGCGTGAGGACCGCCACCAGGACCGCCATCGGTAAGGCTTTGCGCTCAGTGGAGTCGGGAGATGCAACGGCGGCGGAGCCGATCGTCAAACAGGCGATCAGCGTCTTGGACCGGGCGGTGCGAAAGCGAGTCCTGCACAAGAACAACGTGGCCCGCCGCAAGTCCCGGATCTCGGCGAAGCTGAACCGCATTCGCGGGTCCGAATCTGCTTGAATGACAGGGGTCCAGTCGGCCACGGATTCGGCTGGACCTTGAAGGCCGGTGGCGGTGACGCAACCAGTGCATCGCGCCACCGGATCGGGGACGCTCCCGCGGGCGGCCCCTCGCTTGACGCAAAGAGCCTAGCACTCAGTCAACCTAAATCTGCAATTGTCATTTTGAGCGAAGCGAAAAATCTCAGCGTAACGATAAGATTCCTCGTCGCTCTGCTCCTCGGAATGACATCCTTTCAAAGCCAAGTTGACTGAGTACTAGCCCTAGTTGGACCTTAGACGTGACAGGGCGTCATTGACAGGTGATAGCCCCTTTGCTAGCCTGAGAACAGAACAAAAGTTTTAGGAAGGCAGAGTATGGCTGGCAAAAGGAAACTTCCGCTGAGGCGGCACCAGATCCTGGAGTTTATCCAGGGCTTCATCAGCGAAAACGGAATTCCCCCTACCATCCGGGACATTCAGCGAGCCTGCGACATCAGTTCCACCTCGGTGGTGGACTACAACCTGCACCGGCTGAGGGAGGGCGGCTACCTGAACCGGCGGCCCGACGTGGCCCGTGGCATTGAACTGCTGGACGAAGACGGGCAACCGGTGTCTACCGCTCCCCGCGTCCACATCGTCGGCGCCATCGCCGCCGGCATGCCGCTGCCGGTGTTCTCCACGGAGGAAGCGGCCTCCAGCGCGGAGTTCGACGCCATAGAAATCTCCCCAGACCTCCAGCGCCGGCACGGCAGGCTATTTGGCCTGATGGTCCGCGGCACCTCCATGGTTGACGCCCTGATCGACGACGGCGACGTGGTTATCGTCAAGCCCGTGCAGCAGGCGGCCAACGGCGAAATGGTGGTGGCTTGGCTGAAGGATAAAGAAGAGGCCACGCTGAAGAAGTTCTATCTGGAAGGGGGCCAGGTGCGCCTCCAGCCGGCCAATAGCCAGATGGAGCCAATCTACAGCCCCGCAACCAACGTGGAAGTGCATGGCAAGGTGGTAGCGGTAATCCGAAAGTTTGGCTAGCCGGCCACGGCTTCGCCCTGGCTCCTTGAGCACCGGTCGAGCCTGATCAAGAGACCAGGGCAGCCTCAGGGTCTCCGTTTCCCTCAGCCCTCTCATCCCCGGATTTGCCTACCGGCTTGGCCGACTCTGGATGCCGGGCCAAGCACCGAGATTCTACCTATCTCCGCTGCCCGATGTTCAGCGGCGGCCGTTAGCCAGGGCGCCAAAGGTAGCGACGCAGAAGGGCACGCAGTAGGTCAGGGGGATCTTCCAATACAGGGCGCTCTCCCACTGACCGGCCATGATGATATCGCCCTGATTGAGCAAGGTCAGAATGGTCCCCACCACCAGTGCCACCCTGAGAGAGCGCCTGACTATGGGCAGGTGGCGAAGGGCGCACGAGAGGCACTTGGCGACCTCGCTGGCCCGGTACCCTAGCTCCTCTCGGGCCAGGGTCCGGCCTGTCCTGAGATAGAAGCACCAGCCCCGGGACAGACGCCGCCCGCAGCGGGAACAGGCTGATAAATCAACGGCCGCGAGTTCGGAGGGTTCGTCTATAGCTCGGTCCATTGGTCTGTCCCAACCCTCTCGGATCGTAATTCAGAGCGGTACGCCATCATTTGGTGAGCAGCTGGACGCGATGATGGGTCGGTCCTCCGGGCCAAGGGTGGCAGGCAGAGCTTCCGGCCCTGTTCGAAAGTCCTTGGTATTGTAGTCCGAGGCCAACTGGGAGTCAATTCAACCCCTGCTAGCAATTGAATTGCCGATCGCGCCGCACGGGCTGGCATAGCCCCTCGGCGCTTTGTTTTGCCGGCTGTTATTCAGGCAACTCCCAGTCGAGGAACTCAGAGGAAGATTATGCCCATGGCAGGACTCTAGAAAGCACTGCCTGTGGGGTCGCCGAAGAGGCTTGAAGAGGAAATGCCTGTCCGCCCGCAGCTGGGCTGGTTATGTGGGAAGTAGCTCTCCGGCGGCGGGTGGAGGATCGGGTCTTTCGGGGGGAGCGTCAATGCGGCTGCCCTTCTTACATGTGAGGGCTCACCCGCCAGGTTTCAAACGGCGAGAGGGCCGGCTTATTTACGAGCCGGCCCTCTGAAGGGTCAGGAAACCGCGACTCTAGGACAGGAGATCCCACAGTCGCCTGGACTGCGAGCGCAGCGCCTGTACGATGGTAGCCAGCGCCAGGCCGATGCTGCTCAGCAGCATGGCCAGGCCGACGAACTTGAACGGCGCCAGCCACGCCCCTACCGAGTTAACGGTCTGCAGGTCGTTCAGCAGAGCGCTACCGGCGACCGCCGGGTTGAGCTGGGTGGCGATAGAGTGGTTCCAGTAGTCGTAGGCTGTAAACGCCAGGACCACGCTGATGACCACCGAAATCATCAGGACCACCATGCCCATCATCATGACCACGGGGAACACTTTGGCGGTCATGGGTGGTTTGATTATCCTGACCGGAACGCCCAGGGCCTCCTGTACCCGTCCCCCCCCGGTCCGCAGAGCGCCAAGAATTGTGGCGAGTAGGAAGATGACGCCGCCCAGGATCATACCCATGCCAAGGAACTTGAAGGCGGGTAGCCAGACCTTTGTGGCTTCCGCGAAGGCCTTGTCCTTGGCCAAGTCTGAGCCCGTTACCGCCATTTCCCGGGCCTCTTTAGAGGCCTCAAAGTAATCAGAAGTGATAGATGCGTTGACCAAACCGAAGATGAACGCGGCCAATACGATCATGAACCCCATGGCGATGAAAGGGACCCACATCTTGCTCGCCATGGCTTGCATGCCGGTATCCCCGACCGGCAGCTGGCTAGAGGTGACTTGGATATCTTGGCTCGTGCTTTGAGCTATACTTGCCATTTTCTACTCCTTTGTTTTCCCGTGACGATCTTGGAGGATCTATCTGGTGCCCTTACCCCTGAACTTTGCGCTCTTTGAGAGCGGGCAAAACGGCAGCCATGGTGTTGCCGCGCAACCGCACGTACTTCAAGATGTTGGCGAAGGCAAAACCAAATCCCAGAAGGAAAGTCGCCAATCCGAGTACTTCCAACGGCAACAGCCATGCCTTGGTCGCTTGCAGGTTCTGCAGGTCGGAAAGGGCAGCCGATCCGGCTAGAGCGGCATCCCGGGTCGCCTTGGAGAGGCCAAAGTAATCGCTGGCCAAGACCGACAAGACCACCCACGTAGTAGTGGCAGCCATTATGGCCATCATGCCTACTGCCCAGAGCCCTGCGGCGACTTTGATATGGGGCGTCGTTCCCCGGGCTTGGGCCATTAACTCTTCGTTACTCACTTGCTTGCTCCTCCTTTCTAGGCGAAGGCTGCCTAGATTGCATGAAAACCCCCAGTTGATTCACGCTGCACCTCGCATCTGGTTGTCTTGTGATTCTATTACTTCGATGCTGTCCTAAAGGGGTAGGTTCAAGCAACTTGTGCGGGGCTTCAGGAGAACCTATACTGAGTTGTCGTGTACCGGTGGGGCAGAGGCGGATGCAACGAACTTCGACGGCTGGCCGGTCTCCCATCGGAGCCGGCCAGCCGCTGAAACAATCATGGAGAGGGCGGATGTTCGACTTTCACACCCACACCTTTCTCAGCGACGGCGTGCTGTCTCCCATAGAGCTGATCCGCCGCGCTCTGGTGCGAGGGTACCAGGCGATAGCCGTCACCGACCACGTGGGAGTGGGCAACCTGGAGTGGGTGGTCAAGACGTTGGTCAAGGACTGCGCCGAGGCAACGAAACGTTGGGATATCCTGGCTTTGCCCGGCGTGGAGATCACTCACGTGCCCAAAGAGGATATCGACACGGTGGCTCGGGCCGCCAAGCAGTTAGGGGCCCGGCTGGTGACGGTGCATGGAGAGACGATTGTGGAGCCGGTGGAGCCGGGAACCAATGACGCCGCAGTGCGGTCGGCGTCGGTAGACATACTGGCCCATCCGGGCCTGATCACCTACGACGATGCCCGTTTAGCGGCGGAGAGAGGCGTGTACCTGGAAATGTCGGCTCGCAAGGGCCATAGCCTCACCAACGGCCATGTGGCCAAGGTGGCGAAGCAAGCCGGGGCCGGCATGGTGCTGGATTCGGATGCCCATGAGCCTGAAGATCTCTTGACGCCGGAACTCACACGTAATATTGCAATGGGCGCGGGCCTCACCGACGAAGACGCCCACGCCCTGTTGCAACTGAATCCGCGAAACCTGCTGGCGAAACTCGGGTTCGGACCTGTCCCGGCGTCTCAGGCGCCGGGAGCCTCACCGTGAGGCGTGTAATGCAACGCAGAGAGCAGGGCAGCTAGGCCTTGCCGATTCGAAAGACCTTCGTGCCACACGTGGGGCAGACTCCTTGGGTTGCCGGCCGCCCGTTCTTCAAAGTTACCTGCTTTGGATTGGATATTTCCCGTTTGCTTCGACATTTGAAGCAGTAAGCCTCCATGTTCTTGACCCCCCATCCTTGATTGCGCTTGTTCGTGGTAACACATGGTGTTCGATGTTCCACTGGAAAGCTGGCTCCGCAGGTGCCGTTCAGGTGGAGTGCGGACGTCGGTATTAGCTTCCCTGGCTGTGCCCCTGGTTTCCTGCTCCTCTTCCTTGCAACCGGACCCATTGGTGCCGCAGTGCAGGTGCACGCGTTAACATAATCGTTACCAATATACCGAGTGGACGGAATTTGTCAAGGCGAGTAGGCGGGCAATTGCTGATTTGTCCGGGAATTGGCCGGAAAAACCCCATAACCCACCGCTTTTGCGAGACCGTCGTGTTCTCCGACGTCCGAACAAGGAGGGGAGCCGGAGACGGGGAGTGGGCCACGGTGCCCGTTAGCATCGCTATGAGGGCGGGTCTTTGGCCCGGCCGGTAGCCGGCGTCGACGAAGTCCCGGCCGGCCGGCTGGGCGATCGTCACGCACGGGGCGAGACAGGGGCGTAGGGAGAAGGGGCGTCCACCTGGAAAACTTTCACCGGCCGCCAGGCGTTCCCGGCCCGGTCAAAGCGGACCAGGGCCAGGAATTGGCCGTCAGCACTGTAGGCCCGGAACGGTTCGAGGTACCCGGCTTCCAGCCCCGTCCCTCCCAAGCTAACCGGTTGGCCATGGCGCAGATACTGCTCGGCTTGGCGGCCGACGGTAATGCTTTTCAGGTCCCGCAAGACCCAATCTATGGGGTGCAGGTAGCGCTCCCAGCCGGTGGGCTGAGCGGCGGCCTCTTCCAGTTCTTCCAATGTCACTGACTCCTCGGCGTGGAACCCACCGCTGGAAAGACGGACCAAGTCCGCCACGTGCCCTCCGCAACCCAAGGTCGCGCCCAAATCGTGGGCCAGAGACCGAATGTAGGCGCCGCGGCCGCTTTCAATGTCCAGCATCAGGTTGGGGGGGGAAAAGTCCACCACCCGGATGTTGAATATCTCCACGGGCCGGGATTCCCGCTCCACTTCGATGCCGGCACGGGCCAGCTTGTACAACCGCTGTCCCTGGACCTTGATGGCGCTGTACATGGGCGGGGTCTGCTGAATGAGGCCGATGAAGGACCGCAACGCTGTCTCGACCATCTCCTGGGTCAGGCCGCTAATCTCCCCGGTTGTGGTGACCTCACCTTCAGCGTCATAGGTAGTGGTGGCGACCCCGAGCTTGATCTCCACCACATACCGTTTGCGGCCCGCGACTACGTGGTCCATCAGGCGAGTAGCCTGGCCGAAGCAGACCGGTAGGATTCCTCGGGCTAGAGGGTCCATGGTGCCACCGTGTCCAACCTTGTGACGCTGGTCGGTAATGCGTTTTACCCGGCGCAACGCGTCCATGGAGGTTATTCCCGGTGGTTTGTAGAGGTTGACGAACCCGTCAACGG
>CAJWBT010000075.1 GCA_913020235.1 uncultured Chloroflexota bacterium | reverse complement strand
ACTTGACGGGGCGTGACCCTCCCGATATCCTGTGACCTGGGATTGCGTTGCGGCACTTCGCGTTCCATGGCTGTATCTCTCCTACCTTTTTGGTGGGTTCTCAGGCTTCCAACAACCGAAGACGATGAGTTTTGAAAGAATCAGTAACTTTCGACAGGCGTGGCTTCGTTTCACGCATCGCGAGCGGCACGGACCAAATGCGTACATGGGATGGGAATCCAGATATCTGTTTCTTATCGAGTGTGGGTCTGTATTTGCTGAATGAGGACACGCGAGTGAACGCCATCATATGGCGGTTCCTTTCTATATTGTAGTCTTACTACAACTTGCAACGCAAACTTTGTAGTAAGACTCCATTGCCTCATTCGATAAGTCGGCGTATAAATCATACAGGCGTGTTTGGATCGTCGCGGTAGGTATTGGATCAATCGAAGGCGGTGGCTTAATCGTTCGGGTGTTTCGGATAGTGAATGAGTCAGTTCTAAGGAGAGTGATATGAAACGGATTGGTGCTCTGTCCATGCTGGCAGCAACCATGCTGATTTTCGCGTTTGCGTGCGGAGGGGCGGATGAACCGGCGCCAGCCCCCGCTGCAGCGCCTGCAGCGGCACCCGCAGCGCCTGCAGCGGCTCCGGCAGCCGCACCTGCAGCGGCACCCACAGCGGCTCCGGCGCCCGCGGCCGAAAAACCCAAAGGAGTGCCATCTGAGACCCCGACCAATTCACTTATAGTAGCGATCGACACAGTCGGGGATACCGCCGATACACGGGACGGGTCGCGGCCTGTCTGGCAGCAATACAAGACATTGTCACACGACATGCTGCTTGACGTGGATCCGGTCAAAGGAACGCTGATTCCGGGCGTGGCCGAGTCATGGGAGGCATCCACGGACGGCGCAGCTTGGACTTTTAAGCTGCGCAAAGGCATGAAATTCCAGGACGGCCATGAAGTCACCGCCGAAGACGTCCAATATGGCCTGGAGTGGCAGTTGTCCGAGGCAGGCACGTGTTGCGCCCAGCGGTGGCGGGACATCATCGGAGAGGTTGAGATAATAGATGACTACACGGTGGTTTTTCACCTCAACAACGTCTCCCCCCTCTTGCACTACGAGATCAGCTCCCTGGTCGAGCCGATCTCGGTGGTTATCCCCAAGCATTTCGTCGAAGAGAACAACATCGATATTAACGTGGTCCCTACGCTGATGGACAAAACTCCTCTGGGCTCTGGTCCATGGAAGACGGTCTCACACGTCCCGGCCACTAGCTACGAGTGGGAAAAATCAACTGCACTTCCCCACCCGTACCGGTCTACACCGGCTTACGACAAGGTGATAATGTACGAGGTGCCGGAGATGGGCACCCGCTTGGCTATGGGGCGCACCGGAGAGGCTGATATCTTCGTTCTGACGCCTGATGCCGCACCTGAAGTCGAACCCGCAGGGCTTTCGTTAATGTTCGTACCTGAGAGCAACCAGGCGGTAATCCCCTTCTTCAACACTTTTGACCCGCGAGCCCCTGAGGGCCATCCCCTTCAAGATGTCCGGGTACGTAAAGCCATTGCCATGTCGATAGACCGAGACAAAATCGTCGACACCATCATGGGCGGCTATGCTTCCTACCCATACGGGACTGCAGTCTGGAGCACGACCGCCGGACTGGACCCTGAAGTTGAAATGAAGCATATGCGTGAGAACATCATCCCCTACGATCAAGAGGCGGCGAAAGCCCTGCTGGTCGAAGCCGGCTATCCTGGGGGCGAAGGTATCCCGCCGATCAACTGGCATGCCTACTTCCATATGGGCAGTCCGTGGCTTCCCGACGTCGCCCTAGCCGCTGCCAATATGATAAGCGGAACCCTGGGCATCAAGTTCAGGATGTCGATTACAGAGTCCTCGGTCTACGGCAGCCTCTTCGACGCTGACGGGATAGATGACGAATCTTCAGTGGCCTCAGTGGGCACCCGACGCACAGCTTGCCGCCCTATTCCGTTGCCTCGGTGGCGGAGTGGAATGGACGCGAAAAATAAAGAGAGCTATATAGGCGGCCTCGTCAAGGAAACTGGCGAAGTCTACTGGAAGCACCCTCAATACTTCGATGAGTGGTCAGAGTTCATCAAGAGAACGGAAACCCCCGACACGGCGGAGCGGATGGCGGTAGAGCACGAGATGAAGCGTTGGTTAGATGAGACCTACCTCTGGCCTCCCATTGTCGCAGGCGGCTCTCTGTGGGGCTACAACCCAGGCAAGATCCAGGAATGGGTCGGAACACCATGCCGCACTGAGATAGGCAGGATCTATGAGACCATGCGGCCCTCCTAGATAACGGGAATTTCCCGACGGTGGCGGGCCTGCTAACACCCGCCACCGTCCCATATCCTCCCCAGGGTCAGCAGATGCCATAGGCTTGGTGCCGTACTCAGGCGTGTCACCTCTTCACATGGTATCTGGGACCCCGCGCCTTCTGGGTCACTAAAAAGCCTTCTGGGTCACTAAGAAAAGGACAGCTATGCAGCGCTTCATAGTCCACCGGTTCCTCCAGGGAATCCTCGTGGTAATCGCGGTGATGCTTATCGTTTTCACCCTCTCTCGCTTGACTGGGGACCCCGTGTATCTCATTCTTGGCGATGAAGCGTACACAGAAGACATTGAGGCATTGCGTGAACGTCTGGGCCTCGACAAGCCGCTCATAGTACAGTTGGGCGTCTGGATGGGAAACCTGGTACAGGGAGACGCGGGCACGTCGATCAAGTACAAAGAGCCTGTGTTTACACTCTTTTTCCGTGCCCTGCCCAACACTATGAAGCTGGCGGGAGTGAGCGTGGTGATAGCGCTGGTGGCCGCTATCCCACTAGGCGTGATAGCGGCGGTGAAACGTGGCACCTTCATTGACAGCGCTGCCGCGGGGGTGGCCGTATTTGGCCTTGCGACGCCCAATTTCTGGATAGCTCTTGTGCTCATGTTCATCTTCTCGGTGCAACTTGGCTGGCTGCCAGTGGCGCGCATGGGTGGACCCAGTCACTATGTGCTGCCGGCCATAGCCCTCGGCACCGCGCTAATGGCCGGAGTTATGCGGCTCGTACGCTCCAGCATGCTCGAGGTTCTGGACAGCGAGTACGTCAAGCTTGCTCGCATCAAAGGGCTTTCGGAGGGGGCTGTGTACTGGCGCCACTGCCTCCGGAACGCGCTTATCCCAGTGTTGACTTTGACCGGTTTGATGATGGCCGGGTTGGTGTCAGGGGCACTGGTCACTGAGACGGTATTCGCCTGGCCGGGTGTGGGCCGTCTAACTTACGATGCCGTCCGATTTCGTGACTACGAACTTCTTCAAGCTTCGATCGTGATCCAGGTCATGTTCGTGGTGTTCGTCAACCTTATCGTCGATGTCCTCTATGCGGTCGTAGATCCGCGGATCCGCTATACCTAGGAGGAAGAGAACCATGGCCGTTGCTGCAGGCGGGGTCGAATCCCTCTCGGTAAGCTCCGGGTGGAGGCAACTTCTGGACGCGTTGCGTCGAGGCCCCGTCGTTTCTGTCAGTATGATTGGGATTATAGTTTTGGCGGCATTATTTGCGCCGCTCGTTGCCCCATACCATCCCAACGACCAGTCGTTGGATGACCGGCTCTCGCCGCCGATGTGGCAGGAAGGTGGCACTTTTGGCCACATCCTGGGTACGGACAAACTAGGTCGGGACATCTTGTCGCGTCTGATCTACGGCGCTCGCGTGTCTCTGATCATCGCCGGCGCGGTGCTCGCCATAAGCGGCATCTCCGGCCTGGTGATCGGGATCGTCGCGGGTTATTTTGGGGGGCGTGTGGACGCGGTGTTGATGCGAATCGTCGATGCGTTCATCGCGATGCCTGGAATCCTGATTGCGTTGCTGTTCGCCGCCACTCTTGGGGGAGGGATGATCACGCTGACAATCGCCATAGCGCTGTTCAGATGGTCCACCTTCGCGCGCGTCGTGCGTGGTGAGGTGTTGTCACTGCGAGAAGAGGATTTCGTCGCCTTGGCCGTAGTTCATGGCTGCTCACCCCTACGCATCATGGTTGTTCACATACTTCCTGGCGTGATGAGCACATGGGCGGTACTGGCCACGCTGAACGCGGGCGGCATCATCATCACAGAGGCGAGCCTCAGCTTCCTTGGGGCTGGTATCCCGCCGCCCACTGCGTCGTGGGGGCAGATGGTGTCAGAGGGGCGCACCTTCATCGCTACGGCATGGTGGATTGCCATCATGCCTGGCGCAGCCATCACCGTGGTTGTGCTGGCATTCAATCTATTTGGCGATTGGCTGCGCGATTTTCTGGACCCGAAGCTGCGCGCCTTGCAGTAACCACGCTGCTGGCACATCGGCAATATAGACGTTCTTTGACAACCTACGTGGAAACTGACGGGCGGCACCGTACGGATAATCTGCCCGAGGTTTCTTCGAAAAAAATTCAGGCTATCTTCGCTATGAGAACAATGGAGGCAGGTTCGTGACTAATGAGGATCATCTGAACCCCCCGCTTAAGGGGATTCGGATGCTCGATTTGGGGCGCTATCAGGCTGGGCCTAGGTGCGGCCTGATGTTCTCCCGTATGGGGGCCGAAGTGATCAAAGTCGAGGCGCTCAACGGGGATGAAAGCCGCGCCCGTGGTCCCACGGTCAGAGGACAGAGCGCCTATTGGGTGCAGTACAACAGCGGCAAGAAGAGCCTTGCCGTCAACCTTCGCACTGACAAGGGCAAGGATATACTCACACGACTCGTGAAAGTATCCGATGTCTTCCTTCAGAACTTCCGTCCTGGCACTATCGACGTCATGGGTTTCGGATACGACGTCTTGAGGGAATTAAACCCCAAGATCATCATGATCAACGTTTCCGCTTATGGACAATACGGGCCGTACAAGGACAGGGTGGGGTTCGACCCCATTGGGCAGGCGATGGGCGGCATGATGTCGTTGACTGGTTTTGCTGACGGCCCGCCGATCAAGACATCCTTCCCGCTGATAGATCGGATAACGGCATTGCACGCCACCATCGGAGCTCTGGCCGCGTTGAGG
The DNA here is from genome assembly GCA_913020235.1 of uncultured Chloroflexota bacterium. The sequence goes on along the minus strand of CAJWBT010000075.1, from coordinate 3,974 downwards.
GAACGAGACATTTCCGGGCGGGGCCAAGCCATAGACGTGTGCCTGGCTGACACCGGGTTCACTGTCAACGAAATCCCCGTATCTGCCTACCTGGGAACGGGAATCGCCGCAAAACGTGCCAGCAGGGACAGCGGACTCGGCAATCCGCTTGGCGGCATGTACGAGACAACTGATGGGTGGGTTATCCTTGCCGCAGGCAACGACGCCATGTGGATAAGGATGTGCCAGGCGTTGAACAAACCTGAATGGTTGAAGGACTCTAGATTCAGCACCCGCGATGCCCGCTCGGAAAACAGGTCGTTCCTCGAACAGGAATTGGTGGCTTGGTTTGGGAACAGAGACATGAAGGAAGCGGTGGACTACCTTTCCAGTTTCAGCGTACCCTGCGCACCTGTTAACAACGTCGAGCAGGCTGCTCAGGAGCCCCACCTGCACGAGAGAGAGATTCTGGTTGAGGTGCCGGACCCGGTGGCGGGGAAGATTCACGTGGCAGGTAAGATGATCAAGTTCAGCCGCACTCCAATGGTGGTGGGTTCCGCACCGACAGTGGGGCAGCACACTGAGGAAATTCTCCGAGATATCGCCAGCTACTCCCAAGATCAGATTAGTGCCTTTCAGGATGAAGGAGTGGTTGGAGTCGGTTGAGTTTGTCCTCAAAACTTAAGCGACCCCTATCGTCCTCGTTGCCAGCGGTGACGGCGCATGGGCTCCCAGAAATCCCCAATGCCATTGCATTGTGTAGCAACGTGTGAGATAGATTACGAGGTCCTGCGAGACCAAGAACAGTGATCAGGAGGGCGGGTGTTGGCAAAAGCGAATGGCGATCTGGTGCTCCAGGTAAAAGACCTGCGTACGCACTTCACGACGCGCGCCGGAGTGACGAAAGCCGTCGACGGAGTGAGTTTTGATCTGCGCCAAGGTGAGACGCTGGGGATCGTCGGCGAATCGGCTTGCGGCAAGACGATAACGGCCCTCTCCCTGTTGCGTCTTGTGCCGAGGCCTGCGGGTCAGATCGTCGGTGGCCAGATCATGTTCAAGGGCGAAGATTTGCTTCAGATGGACGATCGGGAGATGCGCCAGATACGCGGACGGCACATCTCCATGATCTTGCAAGACCCTCAAGCGTCACTCAACCCGGTGTTCACGGTTGGCTCTCAAATCATGGAAGCGGCACAGCTGCACCATTCAGACGAGGGCAAGGATGGGTTGCGCCACCGGGTGCAAGAAGCGCTCAGGATGGTGCAGATCTCTGACGCGGTGCGCCGCGTCGCCCAGTATCCTCATCAGATGAGCGGCGGTATAAAACAGCGCATAGTCGGTGCGATGATGATCACTTGCCAACCGGAGATATTGATCGCTGACGAACCCACGACCTCACTTGATGTGACCATCCAAGCGCAGTATCTGCGGCTTTTGCGTGAAATCCAGGCGGAAACGGGCCTATCCATCATATTTATAACCCATGATTTCGGCGTCGTGGCCAGAATGTGTGACCGGGTGGCCGTGATGTACGCAGGGCGCATTGTGGAGACAGGAGACGTCCGTCGGATATTTCACCACCCCTCACACCCATATACGCAGGCGCTGATTGCATCCGTACCTAAAATGGGAAAAGTAGAGCGGCTGGCATCCATCGAGGGGCAACCGCCATCGTTGATGGACCTGGGACCCGGTTGCGCGTTCGCTAAACGTTGTACCGCGGTGCACGACCGGTGCTGGGAGGAAGCACCACCCTCTTTCACTATGGCGGACGGTCACCACGCGGCCTGCTGGAAGCTGGAGGCATCATGAACGACATGGTCATCGAGGTTGAGGGCCTTAAGAAGTATTTCCCCATCACCAAAGGAATCCTTGTCAGCAAAACAGTTGCGCAAGTGCAAGCCGTCGACAACATAAGCTTCGGCATCCGGCAAGGTGAGACTCTTGGGCTTGTAGGAGAATCGGGCTGTGGCAAAACGACGACCCTGAAGATGGTCTTGCGACTAGAGCAGCCCACTGCGGGTCGTGTTCTGTTCAACGGCCAGGACATCAAAGACTTCAAGGGAGATGAGTTGCGCGACTACCGAGCTTCGGTGCAGGCCGTCTTTCAGGACCCCTGGGCCTCGCTCAACCAAAGGATGCGTGTTGGACGTATAATCTCGGAGCCGATTCTGGTCAACGAAAAGATGCCACCCGCTGAGGCCGAAGATCGGGTGGCCGAGGTCATGGAGGAAGTAGGCCTCTCGCCCGGCCTGGCGGATAGGTTCCCTCATGAGTTCAGTGGAGGACAGCGCCAGCGCATTGCGGTCGCTAGCGCTCTCGCAAGCTATCCTCGACTCATCGTACTCGACGAGCCGGTGTCTGCACTGGATGTCTCAATACGCGCTCAGATCATGAACCTGCTCAAGGATATACAAGAAAAGTATGGGCTGAGCTTTTTACTTGTAGCGCACAACCTCGCGACAGTCCGCTATCTCACCCACCAGACGGCGGTGATGTACCTGGGCCAGATCGTGGAGTACGCCTCCACTGATGAACTCTATGAGAACCCGCTTCACCCATACACGAAAGCCCTTTTCTCGGCCGCTCTTCCCAGCGACCCGGACGATCAACGTGAGGAGAATATCCTTACCGGAGAAGTACCTTCTCCGGTAAATCCGCCGGCGGGATGTCGGTTCCACCCACGGTGTCCTCTTGCCACGGAGAGGTGTGCGGTAGAGGCGCCCATCGTGAAAGAGACGGCCCAAGATCACACAGTTGCCTGCCATCTATATTGAATCCTCTTTGCCTGTCCGATGGCGAAACGCAAACCCTGGCCCTCTACGAGCAGCTCCAAAGGACACACGAGACTCAAGGATGCGGATTATGAAGATCACCGACGTGACGGTGATGGGATGCAACGGCTTCGCCCGGGGGAGTGAGAGGTCTTGCTGGCGCGAGTACACACTGATGAGGGCATTATTGGACTGGGGTTCACGGGTGCGGGCATCTCGCTATGATCCGGCCGGTGTCATTGCTGCAACAGACTTCGTGCTCCGGGAGTTCAAAGGGGAGGTGGTCGGCGGGAACGCATCTCAACCCACGCCAATACGGCACACCAACCCCCCTTCCCAATGAGCTGGCGGGAAAGGTGGGAACGTACGCGAACAATGGGCGTAAAGCGGTCAAGATTCACGGCTCGACCACGACTGTTTCCCTGGAGGAGGCTGAATCAGAGCGGTCGTTTCTCAAAGATTGATATGAGCGGAGCCCTCCGGGATGTCGACCAACAAATTTTGAAACCTGGGTGCTCCTATGACTGATGGATACGCTGTGCTGTTTTTTCGACTGGTGCTCGGAATATTCCTGGGATTTACCTGTATGGTTATCGGCTATGTACTGAGCTGGGCGGCCCTTCTCTCGCTGCCAGGAAACCTCGAAATCAGCTCAAGCGGAGGTTTAGCTGGCATGGCACTGGGGGCAGGTATCGGAGCATCTATCGGCTGGTGGGAGACAAAAACCCAACGTCGCTACCAATTGGCGGCGGTTGTGGTCGTGATCGGAATCGCACTGCTAGGGGCATGGATTGGGCAGCAACTCGTGTCGGTGGAAATTGCAGGAGCCAGGGCTTCTGTGCAAAGGTTCAAGCCGGTGGCATTCGGAGCCTTCTTGGGTGGGAATATTGCTGCGTTAGCGATCTACTCCATCCTCGCCTTCGTCAGAACCCACGGATCAAGATTCAGTCGCACCTCGAGGGCGTAACCCCGACACAGATCGCACCGCGTACGTAAATCCCATGTCGCCAACTTGCCTGGTCCATCCGGGTACCGGCGCATCGCCGAGGCGTTTGGTTGTAGCCTTCTACGGGGGCTGTGATGACAAGAGGTGAATTTGAGGATTGCGAGGGCAACAACGCCCCGCTTGCCATTAAAGTATCCGCTCTTGGAACCCAGGCTAACTTAGGGTAATGTCTTTTTAGAAATAGAGACGGCCGAAGGCCTCATCGGGTACACCCT
>CAJWBT010000074.1 GCA_913020235.1 uncultured Chloroflexota bacterium | reverse complement strand
ATCTGCGGAACTACGAGGACCGGTGGTCCACCTGGATGCCCGACAAGGAATTCAAAAAGGTGAAGGAAGCATTGGAAGAGGCTTCCTAGCCTATCGGCCAAAGGGGGACCGCCCCCGCAACATGCACTGGACAGAGGGTGACCCGGATCGGGTCACCCTCTGGTTTTAGGCACCTCTCCCTCCGTCCTGCCGCCGCCCATGGCCAGGACCGGCAGGATGGCCACCAGGGCCACGCCCCCGGCCACCCGGAAGAAGTTGTGGAACAGAGCTAGCCCGGCGGCGCTCAGCCGGGCGTTGTAGTCCGCCAGCCGGGCCTCCATCGCCCCGGCCGCCTCCCCGACCCCGGGCAGCGGCAGCTCCAGCCCGGCGGTCAACGACTGAAAGTGCTCAACACCCCAGGCCGACAGCGCCGCCAACCCCAGGGTCATCCCCATCATTCGCGCCACCACCACCAGCGACGCAGCCGTGCCCTGGTAGTCCTCGCCCACGGAGTCAAGGGCCCGGGTCATTATCGGCGTGTTGTTCAGGCCGAAGCCGAACCCGGCGATCACCAGGTCCATGGTCAGCCACGGCTCGGAGATGTCCAGGCCCCAGCCACTCACCAGAAAGAGCCCCAAGGCACTCATCCCCAGGCCCAGGGCGGCAACCGGGCGGACACCCACGATTCCCAGTAGCCTCCCACCCACGATGGCGCCCAGGGGGATCGCCGCCGTCATCCGCAGCAGCCACATCGCGCCGGTCAAGGGCTCTTTCCCCATGACCGTGCCGGCCATCAGCGGAATGCTAACCATGGCGATGATCAGCGCCACGCCTTCCAGCAACTGGGTCAGGTTGGCGGCCACGAACGACCGGGACTTGAAGAGAAATGAGGCCAGCAAGGGTTGCCAGGCCCGCCGCTCCACAACCACCAGGAGCCCCGCCAGCAACATCCCGGGCGCGGCGATGATAAACGGCGCCGGCGACGACAGGGTGAACAAGCCTTGGCGGGATATCGCCAGAGACAGGACCAGCAGGGTGGCCACCAGGAGCGCGCCGCCCAGGTAGTCCACTCGTGCTCCGGCATTGCGCTGATTGGGCAACCACCATAGGGCCACAAAGAGGACCGCGCTCTGGGGCAGATTGAGCCAGAAAATCCAGCGCCAGTCCAGGTACTCGATGATGGCGCCGCCGTAGGCCGGCCCCAGCATGGACCCAGCCTCGGCCGCCGCGATCACTATCCCCAGGGCCATGCCGCGGTTGCGCCCCGGCAGGGCCGTGCTGGCCAGGGCCAGGCCTATGGGTACGGTGGCCCCTCCACCGACCGCCTGTACCACCCGGGCAGCCACCATCCACTCCAGGTTTGGGGAAACGGCCACCAGGGCGGTGCCGATGCCAAATACGACCAATCCCCCGCGATAGACCAGGGAGTAGCCGTATACGTCCCCCAGCCGGCCAATCAACGGCATGGCCACGGTGTAGCCTAGCAGATACCCGGTGACTATCCAGGAGACCCGGTCGAGTTCGGCGAAGGGCACTTTGAGGTCCAGCATGACGCTGGGTATCGCGGTGACCACTACCGTCTGGTCCAGGGCGGTGACGAAGGCGCCCAGACCGATAACGGTCAGTACCAGAGGGGCCGCCAACCCGTGCCGGGCGCCTTGCATGAGGTCTCCGCCCCTATTCCGGCGCGGTGATGCTTACCGGAACATCGATGTCGGCCAAGGTGAGCAGCCTCACGGTGTCGGGGATGTCGGTGGGCAGCACCTTGCCGGCAATTCGGACCTGCAGCAAGACTTTCCGCGACTGTTCCAGCCACAGGTCCAGGCCCACTGAAATGCCCTGTTCCGCGCCGGGCACAAGGCTCGACAGGTCCTGGGACTGGATCCGGCCTTCGATGCGGTACGTATCGTATGCCTGCAATCGCTCGGACCCGGCTACGGTGGGGTCGTCAACCGCTCTGATGATGTCGGCCAGGGTCTGGCCCAAGTCAGCGAACCTGACGGGCAACGTTTCCGGTGGTACCTCGCGCCACTGGCCGGTGAGTAGGTCCTTCATGTAGGCCTCATCTCCAATGGTCACGACGCTGGTTTCCACGAAGGATCGCGGGAAAGCCAGCTCGCCCTCTACCGTCAGGGCAACCCGGTCCGGGATCTCCACCAGGCCGGTGGCTTTCTTCATCTCCAGGCCCGGAAAAAGAGTCGTGCTACCCTTTTCGTGCTCCAACGTGAACTTCGCTGATTCCAGATGCAGCATCTCGCCAACCGCCTGGGTCAACACAGCCTGGGCGTCGATTACCGGCTCCGGTGTCTCCGTCGCGGCGGCGGTCTCCGGGGAGCCGCACCCTACCATCAGCACCGCGGCCAACACGGTAGTGGCAAGACAGCCCCCCAGGTAGGCCTTCATACCCACCTCCCATCGGGAGACGTTGCCCTGGCCCGCCTGCCATCACCTACCTGTACCAAGCGGCTTTTCACCTGCTCGTCACAATTCCAAATTTTCGGCCCACTCTTGCGGGCTATCGCACTCGACTCAGGCTGCCTCAGCATACCACCGCTTGGCCGCGGGTAGCAACGAACCGTCTGCCGGCGTAGCACCAGGTCCAGCACCAAATCGCGGCCCTGGATTAGGGCAGAGCTTTCGTGGATAACCATAGAAAGCTGTGGACAACAAGATGCTATAAATGAACAAACTGAGGAGTGACGTGAACACTGCCTCAATTCCTATCCGAATACAACAAAGAGCCCGGGGAACGTTCCACTTATCCACTCATCTAACGGACTTACCCACACCTGCCTTCCCGTACTCCGTGTTAGAATAAAGCCAGTCCACCAGGCACCAGATAGAAGCCATATCTGCTATTCACCGTGTCCACGGCTTTATTAGTATTACTGTAGCTACTACATCTTATGATTGATACAGCAAGATTAAATATAAAAGCAGGTAATGGCGGGAATGGCTGCTGCAGCTTCTTGAGAGAGAAGTTCAAGCCACGAGGTGGCCCCGATGGAGGAGATGGCGGTACCGGTGGGAGTGCTTATGTCTGTGGCGATCCCTCTCTGAACACATTGAGGCATATCAAGTTCAATAGTACGGTATATGTCGCGGGAGGAGCCCACGGAAAAGGAAAGGACCAGCGTGGTTTTAACGGGCACGATACGGTCGTTAAGGTTCCGATAGGAACTGAGGTTTCTCGCCGGTACAAAGATGGTGAAACGGAGTTCCTGTTTGATGTAGTGGGGACAGAGCCGCTGCTAGTAGCTAGGGGAGGGAAGGGTGGTTTTGGGAATGCCCATTATGTGACGGCGACCAATCAGGAGCCGGTGTTGTTTGAGAGGGGCGAGCGGGGTGAGTATTTGGTGCTGTTTCTCGAACTGAAGTTGGTGGCTGATGTCGGTCTGATCGCTTGTCCAAATGCTGGGAAGTCAACGCTGATTTCACGTTGTAGTGCCGCAGAGCCACGGGTGGCCGGTTATCCGTTTACCACGGTGGAGCCCGTATTGGGTGTAGTCAGCAACCGTGGTGTGGACTTCGTCATGATGGAAGTGCCTGGCCTTCTGGAGGGAGCCCATCGGGGAGTGGGGCTGGGTCATCAGTTCCTGCGGCATGCGGAGCGAGTCAGGGTCTATCTACATCTGGTTGATGGGCTGTCCGAGGACCCCGTTGGTGATTTCGAGATGGTGAGTTCTGAGCTGCGCCGGTTCAATCCTTCCATGGTTGAGAAGCCTCTACTTGTGGCGTTGAACAAAATTGATGTGACCGAGGTACGAGAACATCGGTCTGAGATCATAACGGGCTTGGCGGAGGCGACCCGCGCTTTACCGGTGACTGGTCCGAAGGGGGAGCAGGTGCCGGTGGTCTCTATCTCGGCGGCTACCGGCGAAGGCGTAGACGAGCTGCTCGGCAGGGTTGTGGAGGTGTTGGGCACGGTGCCGAGGCAGGGGCCCGCCCCGGTGGGAATGGTCGAGCCTGTCCGTAGGGCTAACAGACCAAGCACCCACGAGAAAGTCTATAAAGACGCGGGCGTGTACGTAGTGGAGTCGGAGCACTTGGAGCGGCTGGCGGCGCTGGCTGACACCAGGGACCGGCGGGTCATTTTGCAGCTGTGGAGGGTCATGAGGCGGCGGGGACTGGCCCAGCAGCTTGCGGAGGCCGGCATTGAGGCCGGTGACACGATACGCATCGGAAGAGTAGAGGTTGAGTGGTTCTAGAATGCGGGTAGGCGTTCTGGGCGGTACATTCGATCCGATTCACCTGGGCCACTTGAGTATGGCTGAGGAGGCCCGCATCCGATTGGGGTTGGAGCGGGTGCTGTTCATGCCTGCCGGACAGCCGTGGCTGAAGGAAGAGCAAGCACTTACCGCGACCGCGCACCGGGTCAACATGGTGCGTCTTGCGGTGGAGAACAACCCTCACTTCGAAGTATGCTTGGACGAGATCGACCGGCCGGGTCCCACCTACACCGTGGATACACTAGAGCAGCTGCTGGGAAGGCTGGATAACACGGTGAGCCTGTATTTCATCCTGGGGCTGGACGCGATGGAGCAGTTCCACCGATGGAAGGAGCCGGGCCGGGTTGTTGAGCTATGCAATCTGGTTGTAGTCGCTCGGCCCGGCCACCAGCGGTTTGAATGGCCGGAGTTCTTTGCCCAGTACCCGCGAGCCGCCGGAAAGGTGGAGCTACTGTCCACGCCGTTGACTCCGATCAGTGGTACCGAGATCCGCCGGCGGGCCGCCGCGGGTATCTCCCTGCGTTATCAAGCGCCTCAGGCAGTGGCCGATTACATCGAAGAGCACGGGCTTTACAGGTCAGACGATGGGGAACAAGCTGCGGCGGAGATCGCCGTCACCGGTGCGGTCTGGGGAACATCTCCGGGCGAAGACAGGGGAAGCCGCCTTCTTCAAGTTGCGCAGGAGCGGGGCGCACTCAAGTACGGCGAGATTACTCTAACATCGGGCAAGAAGAGCGGCTACTACTTCGATGGCCGGCTACTGAGCCTGGACCCGGAGGGCGCACACCTTATCGCCAGCGCCGTGCTGCCGATTCTTCGTGAATCCGGTGTTGAAGCGGTCGGGGGCCTTACCTTGGGGGCTGACCCCATGGTCGCCGGCATAGCGCTGGCCAGCCACCTGGAGGGCGGCCCGATCCCTGGCTTCATCGTCAGGAAGGAGGCCAAGGCCCACGGTACCGGCCAGAACATCGAAGGACCGCTGAAGCCGGGCTGCCGCGTAGCCATTGTCGACGATGTTTGCACCACCGGGGGGTCCCTTTTTCAGGCAATCGCCGCGGCGGAAGCCGCCGGCTGCACCGTGGTGAAAGTGTTGGCGATTCTGGACCGGCGAGAAGGGGGATCAGAGGAGTTGCGCCGGCGGGGCTACGACTTCGTGGCGCTGCTGGAGGCGACGTCCGAGGGGAAGATAGAGGTGTGCCGCGCTCCCGGATGATGGCCTGCCCGATACCGGCAACCCAAGCTTGGCTGCAGGGATGAGGGGAGACCGGGGCAGGTGGCCGGCACCGGCCTGGCCGGAGGGAGAAGAGGCGCTACTCCTGGCCCGGCCCGAATAGCTGGCATAGGCCCTGAATCTCGGCCATTCCTTCCGAGGGCTCCTGCAGCTCCAACCTGGTGGCTTCGGTCGCGGTTCCCTTCCGTACATACGCCAGGCCGAAGGTCTCCCCGGTAGCCAGATTCGTGGCCACCGACGTGACTTTCCCCACTATCTGGCCGCTCAGTCGCAGGTATGCGCCCTCAGACACGGCCGAGCCCGGCCCGAAGGTCAAATTCACCAGATGTTTCTGGACTTTCCGGTACGTGTCCAGCCGGGCGATGACCTCCTGGCCTATATAGCAGCCCTTGGCGAAGTCTATGGACCCGATAAGGCCGGCCTCCAGTGGGTTGTACTCCTCGCCGATCTCATGGCCGTGGGCCGGGATGCCCCACCGCACCCGTACCGCCTCGTAGGCTTCGTCTCCTACCGGCGCGGCTCCCGAGTCCACCAGCTCTTGCCATACCCGAGGGGCGGCCTCGGTCGAGGTGACCAGATAGAAGCCGGGCAGCTGCGCCAACGGGTGGTGGATAATGCGGGCCTGACATCCCCCTACTTCCGCCAGTGCCGTGTGATAGGGAGGCAGGTCGCTCAGGCTCATGCGGGCGGCCGTCTCCAGTGTTGCCTGGCTTTCGGGCCCGAAGACGGCCAGCATGCGGGTGGAGGCTGTCAGGTCCTCGACGGCCAGGTCCTCCATTATGGTGTACTTGTCCAGAAAGGCGATCACCGTCGGCTGGGTGCCGGGGCTGGTGATGAGAAGCGCGTAGTCGCTGGTGTTGACCACGCTCACCAGGTCCAAGATGCGCCCCCGGTCGGTGGTCAGGATGGTGGGCGCTCCCTGGCCCGGCTGCAGGTCCACCACCTTGTTGGTTGAGAGGCGGTTGAGCAGGTCGAGGGCGTCAGCGCCAGAGGCCTTCAGCCGTCCCATGTGGGACACGTCGTAGACCGCCGAGCCCTCGGTGGCGGCCCGGTACTCGAAAGCGGCATCGGGGTGTATTGCTGAGCGCTGTAATTTCATGGCTCGCCCGGAGTTCTCTGGCAGTGAGCTAGGTCTGGTACGAAACGCCGCCTCCCTTGAGACAAAGGCGGCGGCTTGGGTTCACAAAGGGTGACTGCGCTAAACGCTAAATGAGGTGCCGCAGCCACAGGACTTCTTTGCATTGGGGTTTTCGAACACGAAGCCCTTGCCGTTGAGGCCGTCGGAGAAGTCCAGCTCGGTCCCCACCAGGTAGATGTAGCTCTTCTTGTCCACCATCACCTTGACCCCGTACTGCTCCACAACCTTGTCGGTGGGCAACTCCTCGCCGGTGATCTTAAGGTCGTAGGTTAGCCCGGAGCAGCCACCACCCTTCACCGCCACGCGCAACCCCACGTTCTCGGTCACGCCCTCCTTGGCGGCGAAGACCTTGATCTTGCTGGCGGCCTTCTCGCTGATCTTTACACCCAGTACCACGCCATCCTGCGTTATTGCCATGGGACCCTCCAGGGGTACGGACTAGGTTCCACTGAAAGCAAAAGCTTGGCACGAGGCCAACACCTTAATTCTAGGGTGTGCCCGGTTTCGAGTCAAGCAGATGAGAAACGCCGGTGACTGGAGACGCTTGCCGGCAGTGGAAGTCGTACCAGGACCGGGGCGTAGGGGGTGAATCCGCCCGGCGGGCAGCGCCTCAGGCGGCGGAGGTCAGGGCGTTCACGTCCAGGTGGCCGCGCACGAGGTGAAGGAATCGCTGGATTTGTTGCATGGTGTGGGTGTTGGCCTGCTGCAAGAGGCCGGCCAGCGCCTCGGCGGTGTCCAGGGTATTCCCGTCCACCAGGATCAGGGTCACTTCCCGTTGGAGCGCCTCGGCCTTCACGTACTCAGTGGGCTCGGCGCCGCCGGTCAAGACCAGACAGCGGGTGCCGGCCAGGATGCTGGCCATCTGGATATCCGGCCGGGCGGCCCGGGTGATCACCGCTTGATTGGAGTGCCGGCCAAAGTAGGTCTGCCCCAGGTCCATGATGTTGCCGCCAATGAGGAACCGCTCGATAGAGGCGTCGGTCTGGTCCGGCTCCTGCACCCACCGGCCGCCCAGGTAGCCGGCGATCTGCCGTACCGTCACCGCCAGGATGGCGCGGTCTTCGGGCAAAGAACCCAGGAACGGAACGCCGCCGGCCCGCACCTCCGCCGCGAGGGTCTGGTTGATGTCCCGGCCCCGGTATGTCGTGACCCCGTTGACAACGATGCCGGCCAGCCGGTCGCCGAAGGGCTGGCCGGCGGTCAGGATGGCGCCGGCCTCGAGGTCGGAGGTGTACCGAAACAGCAGCACCACCCTGGAGTCTAGGAGAGACGCCAGCTCAAGGGGTATGGGTGATGCGCCGCCGCCGGGCCGCTCCAGGTCTGGGCTTTCCACCAACACCAGGCCGGCCTCGGCCTCAATCTGAGTCACGGCGCTCTTTATCTGGCCGGCCTGCTCGGTGCCCAGCGCCGGGCCGGGCCCGGTGAGCGGTGGCATCGGGCGCGGTTCGGGGACCGGATGCCCGGTAGAACCCGCCAGCAGCATTTCGGACACGAAGGACACGTCGGGGTCTTTGCCCGGCGTTTCAGAAAGGGGTTTGCAGTAGCCTGCCCTCCTGCCGGTCTCGGACCGGTGAAGCAGAAGTGCCCCTGCCAGGCTGGTCTTGCCGGACCCAGGGCGGTCCCCTGTGATTTGGACGACTGCCAACGGGCCCCCCTAGCTCTGGATTCCGGTGGTCATTACGTTACGAAGGTCCTTCAAACGGGGGATTCTCCTTCCCTGCAACCCGGAGGGTGCCAGCCCAGTGTCTCGTAAATGGCTTGATACCTGGTCCGCAATCCCGGCGAAGGCTTTTCTGGATTCCCCTTCCGCGGAAGGGCCGGAAGGACGATCGTGGGGAGTGAATTTCGCACAACTTCGCCGATGCAAAGCTATTTACAGGACAATACGCTAGCCGGCGGCCGTGGCTTCCTCGACCTCGTAGATCTTTTCGGCGATAACCATGTAAATCTCGTTGATCTTGGGCCAATTGGGATATCCGCCGTCTTCCTTCCGGTCGAAGATCTTCTCGCCGTCCAGGTAAACCTCCAGGCGTCCCTTGTCCCCGGGTGTGAGTCTTAGGGCAACATCGCCAACCGCCCCCCGCCGCCAGAACTCAATCGCCATCCACGTGGCGAGCGCGTGGTACCCTCACGGCACACAGTAGACGATCTCGACTTCTACTTTCCCGTATTCGGCTCCGGGCATGGTCCTCCTTAGTGGGTAGGGCCAGATGGGCGAAGTGTAAAGAAACGCCAGGCAAGACGCAAGCCGCCCAGGTTTCCCGAAGGCAGCTTGCGGAACCAGGCCATTCCAGGGCCTCGGCCGATACGTGATCCGCGATCGACCCGGCGATAGGCCCATCCATGAGAGAGAGCTCGGAGAGAGCGCGCCCCGGAACAAGCGAGTTAAGCTAGGGAAGGATGGCCGTCGCCGCGCCCACCGCGGTCTTGTCCTGGTTCTGGTTCTCGCAGAAG
>CAJWBT010000073.1 GCA_913020235.1 uncultured Chloroflexota bacterium | reverse complement strand
CTCCTGGTGGCCATAGTCTCCGGCGAGGGCGGCCGGGCCTTCTCCGCCGGGGCCGACTTGAAAGAGCGGAACGTGGCCGAGAAAGATGGCACCGCCCATAATTTCCCTATCTGGCCCTTCCGGAGCATCAACCTGTGGAAGCCCGTCATCGCCGCCATCGACGGGTACTGCCTGGGTGGAGGCCTGGAGCTGGCCCTTCAATGCGACATTCGCATCGCCACTCAGAAGTCGGCCTTTGGGCTGCCGGAGCCCAGAAACGCCGGAGGGCTGGCCAATTTCGGCCTCCTGTATCTGTCACGGACCATTGCCCTCGGCGAGGCTCTGTACATGCAGTTGACCGGCACCCATATCGACGCGGACCGGGCCTACCGCATCGGCTTGATCCAGAGCGTGGTGCCCGACCGAGACGCCCTCTTCCAGGAGGCGGACCGGATAGCCCAGGAGATTCTGCTCTGCTCGCCCCTGGCCATACAGTACATCAAGCAGGCCGTTTCCCAGACCCGCGACCTGCCTCTGGAATTCGCCGCCAAGCTCGCGGAGCCCCTCCAGGAGGCTATCCTCCGCACCGAAGACCGGAAGGAAGCGGCCGGGGCGTTCGTGGAGAAGCGAAGGCCCGTCTGGAAGATGCGCTAGGCTAGAGTCTCGTAAACGGCTTAGAACTCATCCGACAACCTGTCAACATGGTTCGACAGTCTCACCACGAACGGTCAAAATCCGTTTGACCTGAGTTCGTCGACGGGCTTAGGTTCAAGCCCGCCGAAGTGACTGGGGATGGTATGTCGCATGATCTCGGTGCGGCGCCCCGCACATGGTGCATAAGGGATGGGCCAAAACCAACCCGGACGGAGAGTTACGGATGCCTCACGAAGCGCCGCACGACCCCTTGATGGAGTGGTACATAAACACCGTCTGGGGAAAGCGAGTGGATGACGACAACGCCCTCTTTGAGGTCATGAGCCTACAGGTGTTCCAGGCCGGCCTGACCTGGAAGATGATCTTGGACAAGAGGGACGGCTTTCGGGCGGCCTTCGCCAACTGGGACATCGGCGCCGTTGCCGCTATGGGGCCGGAGGATTTAGAGTCCCTGATGAATGACGCTGGCATCATCCGGAACCGGCTGAAGATTCAGGCTACTATGAAGAACGCCCGGACCGCCCATGACCTGCAGAGAAAACATGGCGGCTTCTGCACCTGGTTCTACGATGTCCTTCCGGGGAGTGCATATCCGGACCTGCGGAATGAACTCAGGAGCACCTTCAGTTTCATGGGCCCAGAGATATCCCGGATGTGGCTCATGGCCTCCGGCCGGATCACCGAGGATGAAGGGAACAAGTATCACCCGTGAGGGATAGGGCTCGAACCAACGGCCGTGCCGGACGAACAAGTGATTCAAGAGTTGAAGGGGCGTGGGCCCTTGAACGCCGGCCAACAGTGTTGTTGGCTCTCCCATTCTTGTTTCGTTATCGAGTACAGCAGCGCCTCATTTCCGAACCCATGGTGCGTTTGAAGGCCCTTTCGGCTCATCCCAACCCGGTCGGCCACGCCGGGACTGTTCGGGTTGTCTAGACTCATGTATGCCCTGATCTCGGTAACAGCTGTGTTTCTGAACAAGTAGCCCAGCAGGGCTCTCGTCGCTTCAGTTGCATAGCCACGGCCCCAGTGCTTCGGCAACAAGCTGTAGTAACACTCGAATATCGTTCCGTCGACGGGAGAAATACCGCATGATCCGATGAAGCCATCTGCTTCGGTTACGATCGCGAGCGCCCAGACCGGGTCCTCGGTTGCGTAGGATTGACGAACGTAATCGAAGAGGGCGCGAGCCCCGCTTTCTGTCTTCTGCTCCGGATCGAGTAGGAGATGACGGGTCACCCTTTCGTCCGTCATGAAATCGAGATAGGCAGCAAGGTCTTCGTCGCGGAAAGGGCGAACGACCACTCGCTCAGATTCGATTGATTCAGGTATTCGCATCGTGACTCCTGAGCCGGCGGTCGCTGCTCTGGCTTATGTCCTGTCCCATCATGCCGATCAGGACGGTCTGGCCGCTTGCCAAGCCAACTACCCGACTGGATTCTCAGCCTGTTGGGCCGGCGGTCTGGCGAAACAGTGCGGCGAGTTCCGGACCTAGCCGGTGGGATCGGCTTTCATGGACAGCGAAATACGCCTTCGGTCCAGGTCCACGCCCAGCACGGTGACGGTGACCTGCTGCTGTAAATGGACTACCTCCGATGGATTGCGGACGAAACGGTCGGCCAGTTGGCTGATGTGCACCAGTCCGTCCTGGTGTACTCCAACGTCGACAAAGGCTCCGAAGGCGGTGATGTTGCTGACAATCCCGGGCAAGCGCATCCCGGCAGTAAGGTCCTCGATGCGCTGCACACCCTGGTCGAAGCTGAAGGGAGCGAACTCCTGGCGCGGGTCCCGGCCGGGGCGGGATAGCTCGTCCATGATGTCCGCCAGAGTTGGCAGACCTGCTTTTTCGCTGACATACTTCTTGGGATCGATCTTTGCTCGCAGAGAGGCGTCGCCCAACAAGTCTTCGACCGAGCAGCCGGCATCGCGGGACATTGCCTCGACGATATGATAGCTCTCCGGGTGTACGGCGCTGGCGTCTAGCGGGTGCTCTCCCCCGCGGATGCGCAGGAAGCCCGCCGCCTGCTCGAATGCTTTGGGTCCAAGGCGCGGGACCTTCTTGAGGGCTTTTCTCGACTTGAATGGGCCGTTTTCGTCCCGGTACTTCACTATTGCCTGGGCCAAGCCGGGACCAAGTCCCGAAACATAGGCCAAGAGTTGAGCGCTGGCGGTGTTCACCACCACGCCCACGCGGTTGACGCAACCCACGGCCACGTCGTCCAGACGGCTCTTCAGGGCCTTCTGGTCCACGTCGTGCTGGTATTGCCCCACGCCGATGGACTTGGGATCGATCTTCACCAACTCGGCCAGGGGCGCCATGAGGCGGCGGCCGATGGACACCGCGCCGCGCACCGTCAGGTCTTCATCGGGGAACTCGGCCCGGGCGGCCTCCGAGGCCGAGTAAATCGAGGCGCCGCTTTCATTCACCATCACCACCGGAGTCTGCGCCCCAAGATCGAGCGTCCGCAAAAATGCTTCCGTCTCTCTACCACCGGTGCCGTTGCCCAGGGCGATGGCCTCTATCTGGAATCTCCGGCACAGGTCCTGGACGGTCCGGCCCGCCCGCTGCGCCCGTCCCTGGTCCAGCAGCGGGTAGATGGTCTCTCGGTGGAGCAGTTTTCCCTGACGGTCCAGGCAGACCAGCTTGCAGCCCGTGCGGAAACCCGGGTCCAGGGCCAGTACGTTTTTCTCGCCTAGGGCCGGCGCCAGCAGCAGTTGTCGGAGGTTGCTGGCAAATACCTGAATCGCCGTCTCGTCGGCTCGCTGCTTGATGACGTTGCGGGTTTCAGTCTCCATGGAGGGAGAAAGCAGCCGCTTGTAGCCGTCGTGGACCGCAAGCCTCATTTGCTGTGAGGATAAGCCGTCGCCTTTGACGAACAATCTTTCCAGGCCGAGCAGGGCTTCCTCTTCTTCCGGCTGAACGTGAACCGTCAGCATCGACTCCCGCTCGCCCCGAAGCATGGCCAGCAGCCGGTGGGACGTCACCGCTGCCACGGGCTCCTGCCAATCGTAATAGTCCCGGTACTTGATGGCTTCATCCGGCCGGTCGTCGGCGACCTTGCAGGTGATCACCCCACTGGTAAGGAAGCGTTGCCGCATACTGGCCCGCGCCGTGGTGTTCTCACTGACCCACTCCGCCATGATGTCTCTCGCCCCAGACAGTGCGTCCACTGCTGTCTCGACGCCTTTTTGCGGGTCCACATAGTCAGCAGCCGCCTGCAGCGGGTCGGTATCGTCCTGACGCCACAGGATTTCTGCCAGCGGTTCAACTCCCTTCTCCCTGGCGATGGTGGCCCGGGTACGTCGCCTGGGACGGTAGGGCAGGTAGATGTCCTCCAGGACGGCCATACTCTCGGCCGCGATGATGCCCTTGGCCAGTTCCGGAGTGAGCAACTCTCGCTCCTCCAGGGAAGCCAGAATGGCCTTCCGGCGCTGGTCCAAATCCCGGAGTTGCTCTAGGCGGTCACGCACCCGGGTTACCTCCACCTCGTCCAGGCTGCCGGTCGCCTCCTTGCGGTATCGGGCGATGAACGGGACGGTGGAGCCGCTATCCAGGAGGTCGGCCGCGGCCGCGACCCGTTGGGCCGCCACACCCAATTCGCCGGAAATCTTTTCGACGTGAGCTTGCAACATGTCTGTGTTGATGGTCCCCTTCAGGTGAATTCCAGTTTACCGGCTCGGGGCATACCCAAAACTTCATCGAGGTTCTACGATTTCAATACTAACAGTGAATCAAGATCCCGCGCCATGAGGAAATGCCGGCCAGAAATTGGGGCATCTCCGACCGGGCGCGGGCCGGCGGTATCCGTTAGCGGCACCGGGGGGCCATGAGTTAGGTATCGCGGTTTTCAGGAGCCAGCATTATGCGCCGCCGCAGACTGCAACGCCTCCTCCGCCTGGAGCATCGCCGTGGTCAACCTGACCAGAGTATTCCGGTTTATGGCCCCTGTCCGTCTATCGAAAACCTCGCCGTCGGACTTGATGAACACAGTGGTTGGCATGCCCGTCACATTGTACTTGCGGGGCACGCTGCCGTCGTTGGTGAACCCGGCGGGATAGGTGATTCCCAGCTCCCGCAGAAGGCTTTCCGCGTCCCGGTGCGATCCCAGGCCCATGAAGGGCCCGATGTCAACTCCAATAAGGGTCACCTGGTCGTTAAACTCGTCGTAGAACTGCTGGAACTGAGGCATCTCGGCCCGGCAAGGCGGACAGAGGCCCGCCCAGAAGTTGAGGATCACCGGCTGATTGTGGAGCCGTGACAACTCCAGGTCCCGGGCGCCTAGCTCGGTGACACCTTGGTACAGGGAAAACGAGAAGTTGGGCGCCGTGGAGCTTCCTCCGCCCGCTCCGATGGCCACGACTACCGCCAGGACCACGAGGGCCAACGCTGCGGCACCGAGCCCGCCAAACTTCAAAGCCTGCCGGCGTTGTCTCAGGGAGCCCGATCTGGCCGCGGCCGAGACCCGCCGCCCAGACCTCTTCTTAGGCATCGTCCGGTCCTCCTGGAATGAGGGTGCGTCCCGTTCGACAACACAGGGGGGACACAAGCCTTAGATGCTTTTCCCGGCCATCGGATACAGGACTAAGGCACAGCACCGCTTTCGATAACGACAACCGGCAGCGGGGTGGGCCCGGTCATGGGGAGAAGAGGCAATGGGGCTCTGTTCGAAAAACCTGTGGCAGGTGATTGGTCTTCTTGACGCCGAGTACTGGTTGGTCAATTGATGGGGATTGGGTGACAAACCGCTGGAGCCGGCGGTCGCTACGGGCGATCCTCCGTGCTCCCCTAGATCAGCACCTCAGCCCGCACCAACTTCTCGAACTCCGTGGCGGTGAGCCCGAGGATGCCTTCGAAGACCTGCCGGTTGTGCTCTCCCTGGGTGGGCCACCCCTCGATACGTCCCGGGGTCTCCGAAAGATGGACGGTGACACCGGGGTACTCAATCAAGCCTGTGTCCCGGTGGTCCATGGCGGTGAGGTAGCCCCGTGCCCTCAAATGGTGGTCGTAGACCAGGTCCTCACCGCTCTGGACTACTCCCGCCGCGATGCCGGCCTTTTGCAGCGTGCGCATCACCTGGCGGGGGGTATATTCCCGGGTCCACTCCCCGACGTGGCGGTCCAACTCGACACGATGCTGGAGGCGTTCCTCCAGGCTGGCGAAGCGGGGGTCCCCCGCCCAACGGGGATCTCCCATCACGCCCCGCAGGGCCTGCCATTCTTCCTCGGTGAAGCAGGCGATCACACACCAGGCGTCGTCGCCCCGGCACTGGTAGCTGCCGTGGGGTGCGGCATGGGGGTGCCAGTTCCCCACCGGCTGGGCGACCCTATCGTTTACCAGGTAGTCCATGAACATGGGCCCCAACAGTGACGCCATGGCGTCGGCGTGGGAGAGATCGACACACTGCCCCTTGCCCGTGAGGGCGTGGTAGTGTAGGGCGGCCGTGGTTGCCAGCGTGGCGTATATGGCGGCCACGTAATCCGGCAGCACGGAATTGGGTCCGGCCGGTTCATCGGTGTTGGGGTAAGACCAGATGTGATACAGGCCCGAGAAGGCCGCCGTGGTGGCCGCCGCTCCCAGATATTCACTCCGGGGCCCGGTCATGCCGAAGGCCGGCATGTCCACCAGGATGATGTCGGGTTTGACCTTTCGAAGGCTCTCGTAGTCCAGGCCCCACCTCTTCATGATCCGAGGGTTGAAATTCTCCACGACCACGTCGCTGACCCGGACCAAATCCCGGAACAGTTCCTGGCCTTCGGCGGTGTTGAGGTTGATCGTGACGGCCTTCTTGTTCCGGTTCAAGCCGGCGAAGGTGACCTTCTGCTGTAGCTGCACTCTCGGGTCGGGGAAGTCCCGGCCGCGCCGCTGGTGGGTCGCTGACTCCACCATAATTACCTCGGCCCCGTGCTCGCCCAGCAAAGCCGACACCTCCGGCCCGGCGATGGCCATACCAGCGTCGATTATGCGTATCCCCTCGAGCGGCCGTCTCCCGGGTGCCGGCGGTGAGGCTGCGGGCACCGCTGGCCGGGGCGGCTCGGCAAGCCAGGATTCCAACACCTCCCTGGTGTGCTGGCCCAGGAGGGGGGCGGAGCGCCGCACCGCGCACGGAGTCTCGCTCAGCTTGTATGGGGCTCCCAGGATAAAGTGGGGGCCGACCTGCGGGTGTTCGGCCTCCACGAACGAGCCTCGATGACGGGTCTGAGGGTCGTTGAAAAACTCCCCGGGGGTGTTGATCGGCACGATGGGAATGTGCCGGCGCTGGGCCTCCTCGGATATCTCCAGCTTGGCGAACTTGGCGGCGAACTCGTGGATATACGGGTCGATGACATCGACGTTCTGGGCTCGGAAATGCCGGTTCTCCCAGATGGAATCGTCCAGTGCCTCGGGCCTGCCCATCCAATCGAAGAGGTTGCGCCAGTGCCACGGCGAGAGAATAAAGAACTCCGCGAACCCATCGGTACACCGGTAGGGGCCGTTGGGGGCGGACCCGCCCCGGGCAGAGCGTGACCCCATACGGCCCAAGAGGTTCTCCAGCGCGCTGTAGTTCACCACGATGTACTGCTGTGACGCCTGTACCTCCTGAGACGACACATCGACGTGCTGGCCGGTTCCCGACAGCCGCCGGTGCCGCACCGCAACGATTGCCCCAACCGCCGCATACACCGAGGCGAGCTGGTAGCCAAGCTCATAGGGCATGCTGAGGGGAGGCTTGTCCGAGTCGCCGGACAGGTACATGATCCCGCCCATGGCGAACGCAACTATCTCGGGGGCTTTGTACCGGCTATGGGGCCCCGTTTGCCCAAAGCCGGAGATGGAAGCCAGCACCAGGCCCGGATTCAAGGCCCTCAAGGCGTCGTACCCCAGCCCCAGGGATGCCAGGTATCCCGGCTGGAAGCTCTCGATCACTACGTCGGCGCGTTTCACCAACTCTTTGAATGACTCCTTATCGGCAGAGTCTTGCAAGTCTAGTTGGATTCCCTTCTTGTTGCTGTTGGGGTAAAGGAAGTACAGGCTGCGCTCCGGATGCGGCACGTCGTCTTTGAACGGCCCCCAGCGCCGCTCCCCGGCGCCGCCCGGCGGCTCCACCTTCACCACCTCCGCGCCCAGGTCGGCGAGGAGCCGGCCACATAACTGACCCCGGCAGTCCGCCAGGTCCAAAACCCGGAGACCCTCAAGAGCAGAGGCTCCGTTAGAGGCTGAAATCATGAATTCCTCCGGTCCGAGCATTTGCTGACTATCCCAAGAAGGGGCCCGCCAAGCCTGCTGTGAGCCCATGAGCTACACTGCTCTGGCCCCCCCTTTGACAAGGGGGGGATGGGGGGATTTCGCCAGTCAGCGACGCCCTGAAGGTGCATGACAACTCAGGGTAGACCCCGCCAAAGGGCACAGCAAGCGTCCGATTCCCTTTGACCGATGAACAGCCAGCAACTACAATTTCGCTATGGACTCCTGCCTAGACGATTGTACTGAATATATCTGGATAATCAATAGGGGGCCACACGATGTCACAGCTCGAAGACCTGCTCGTCCAATGGTATGACTGGAGGGGCTATGTCGTTCGCCGGAATGTTAAAGTGGGGAGACTCCCTCATGGCGGTTGGGAGGGGGAACTGGACATCGTGGCGTACCATCCTGTGACCCAAGAACTCGTCCACTTGGAGCCGTCGATCGACGCCCTGTCCTGGGACAAGAGAGAACAGCGCTTCGCCAGGAAGTTCACTTGCGGTAAGAAGTATGTATGGAGCTACGTGTTTCCTTGGCTTGAGAGCGGAACCCCGTTGCGCCAGGTCGCGGTCCTGATCAGCCGCGGGAAAGAGAGAACCTCCGTGGGCGGTGGAGAGGTCATCACTATCGATGAGATCATGGCAGAGATCAAGGCGGATGTTTTTCGTCAAGGCAAGATGGCAGCGGCGGCCATACCGGAGCAATTTGATCTGCTTCGGACGATTCAACTCGCTTTGTGTGGTTACTACCGTGTGGTGTGACGAGTCGCTGAACGCGGCAGGACTCGTGGCTTCGCCACTGGGTCTAGTCTGTTAGGCCACCACCGAAACTTTTCCATCTCAATTGCAAGAGCGAGGAAGCCTCGACCGGGCAGGTCATATTCCAGAGGAACTGCAGCGAGCCATCGCAGAGATCGAGAAGTTTCCCTTCGAAGAGCAAGATGCTTTTGCGACAGGCATTCTGGCTGGGCTAGCGGACGACCAGGCACGGGCAGCCTGTTTTGATGCCACTACTGATGAACAAAGGGACCGCTTTACCGAAGTGGTGCGGCGGGTCGTTCAGCGTGCGACCGGTAGACCGCTGTAAGACCTGGGCTACCCTTCTTTGGAAACAGGGCGTAATATTGGCTAGTAGGTCTTGGCCCTGAGGTCGCGATGAATTTCACGATAGAGATCGAACAAGAACAAGATGG
>CAJWBT010000072.1 GCA_913020235.1 uncultured Chloroflexota bacterium | reverse complement strand
TTGAGTTCCAACAAGAGATGAAGTCCTAGTACATTCAATCACCTGCCCTCCTGCCTTCAGTTTGCCGTCCAAGCAGCAACCAATAAGTTTAAGCCCATCGCCCTAGGTTGGCAATACCCACGGCCCTCGGAATTCCGGCGGGCAACCGTTACAATGGCTCATCCGCAATCAAGACACAGCATCAGCGGGGTCGGTCCGGCATCCGTGGCGGGCCGGTTCCGCGGATTCTCGCGCGCGCCCACCGCTGGGATGGGGCGCCAAACCGGGGCGGCGCCGTGAACCTTGCAGAATGAAGCCTTTTGGTGAAATGCGCTAATGTGCCTACATGACAAACCTGGTAAAATGATGATCAATAGACGGCAACGGGAGGCTTTCCACTTGACGCCACAGGGGTCCTCCGACGCAATCGAGAGCACCGAGGGTAGGACCAGCCGTATCCTTGTGATCGAGGACGACACCCGCACGCGCCGATTGGAGCGATTCATACTGGAGGAGGAAGGGTTCGAGGTAGTCGAAGCCCAGACCGGAGAGAAGGGTTTGGAAGCACTCGAGGAGGGCGGCGCGGACCTGGTGCTGCTGGACATCGGACTACCGGGCATTGACGGGTTTGCCGTATGCCAGCGAATCCGGGAGTTCTCTCCGGTGCCGGTCATCATGGTCACCGCCGAAGACCGCGACGAGGACAAGGTCCGGGGGCTGGAGATCGGCGCCGACGATTACGTGACCAAGCCGTTCTCCGTGGTTGTGTTGCCGGCCCGGGTGAGAGCCGTGCTCCGGCGGTACGCCTCCAGCCCATTGCAGCCAGAGCCTATCTCCCGGCCTCCTGACCCGGCCCCGCCTGACCCAAACGACGATCCCGAAAAAGACGACCCCACTCCCCAACCGGCGGCGTTCATCGACACCGATGTGTACGAGGGCACCATCCGGCTCATGGTTAAGACCACCGGGAGCATCCGAAGAATGATCTCGTTCGTGGACGAGTTGCGGCAAAACCCTCAATTTCAACTGCTACGCTTGGTGTCCAATCAGCGCAATGGGGGCATGGACATCTTGCTGAGGCTTGAAGAGCCCATGCGAGTGAAGCCTACGCTTCTCCTGATGAAGGAAGTTTGCGAAGTGGAAGCGCCGAAGGAACCGGCTCCTACCGACAAAGAACGATTGCTCCACGTTTCCCTCGGCGGATAAAGCTTCCGGTTACCGTAGCCCCCACACGATTCTCGCCCGCAAGCTCAAGAAGGACCTGAGACGACATGGACATTGAGACTGGCCGGCCGGAAACCGAGGGAAGCAGCCTCCTGGAAGCCCCACGATCCGACTCGAGTACCGTGGGAACGGTACGATCCGTGGCGGAACAATGGGCCCGGGGTCGCAGCTTCTCCCTGGCCCAGATGCTGCTGGACGCCAGCATACTATGCGCCGAAGAAGTGGCCAAAGCCCAGGAAACGGCTTGGAAGGAACGCCAGCCCCTGGCGCAGATCCTGGTGCGCGAAGGTCTGGTTCTATCGCGGGACCTGGCCACCCTCATCGCACTCAACCTGGGTTTGCCCATGGTGGACCTGCGGAGGGAAACCATCGACCAGGTGGCGGTGCGCAAGATCCCGGAGGAAGTAGCCCGCAAATACCTGGTCCTGGCGGTCGCCAGAGAGGAAGGCCGTCTGAGCGTGGCCATGGCGGACCCGACCGACCTTCAGCTCCTCCAAGACCTTGCGGCCCGGACCGGCTGCATCATCGAGCCGGTGGTAACGACAGCCGAGGACATTCAAGAACACGTCGACCTGTTCTACCGGCTGACGCGTCAGCTGGCCGAAACGTCCTCCACGGATTCCGAAGAACCCAGCGAACGGGTCACCGCGAAGCACCTGAGGGAAGCCCTTCCCGCCCGAGTCATCGACCTGCTGCTGCGCCAGGCCCTCCAGGACCGCGCCTCCGATATCCATGTCGAGCCGGCGGAGGACCGGCTCCGCATCCGATTCCGCATCGACGGTATCCTCCACGAGGTGATGACCCTGCCGGTCGAGATGCACCCGACCATCATCTCCCGGCTGAAAATCATGTGCGGCCTGAACATCGCCGAGCGGCGGCGGCCCCAGGACGGCCAACTAAACTTCGAGGTCCAGGACCGCTCGGTCGACGTGCGCGTCGCCATCAGCGGCACGGTGGGCGGAGAGATGGCGGTCTTGCGGCTGCTCGACAACAAGAAGTTCACCCTCCTGGGCCTGGACCAGCTCGGGTTGCTCAACGAAACCCAGGAGCAGTACACCCGGCTGTTGCGGCTGCCCTACGGAATGGTCATCATCTGTGGTCCGACCGGCTCGGGGAAGAGCACCACCCTGTACGCCTCGGTCCTACAGATGAACCGGTTGGAGAACAAGGTCATATCCATCGAGGACCCGGTGGAATATCACATGCCCAACGTCAGCCAGATGCAGGTCCACTCGGAGGCGGGGATCACCTTCGCCTCCCAGCTCCGCAGCATCCTGCGTCTTGATCCCGACGTGATCCTTATCGGGGAGATCCGGGACCAGGAAACGGCGGTCATCGCCACCCAGGCCGCCTTGACCGGGCACCTGGTGATGACATCCCTCCACGCCAACGACACCGTGTCAGGACTGATACGGCTCCGGGACCTGGGCGTGCCCGCCTACCTCATCGCCTCATCGGTCGCCGGCATCGTGGCCCAACGCATGGTGCGCCGGGTCTGCAATACTTGTAGAACGCTGACCCAGCGTCCCTTCGCCGAGCAACATGCCTACACCAGCGAGATGGACGAGAGTCAAGAGCGCTTCGTCTACGGCTCCGGATGCAACGTGTGTGCCCAGACCGGGTACTACGGCAGGACCGGCGTGTTCGAGATTTTGACCATGTCCGACGCGCTCCGGCAACTCTTCCTGGAGAACGCCCCCCGCCATCAACTCTTCGACCAGTCCCAACAGGAGGGGATGACCTATCTGCGCCGGGATGGAATGCAGAAAGTGAAGGCCGGCATTACGACACCTTACGAGGTGATGCGCGTCCTGTTCACTTTGGACTAGGGGTTAGGACCTTGCAGTACGATTACGTGGCCTACACTCTCGGACAGGGTGTGGTCAAGGGCCGGATAGAGGCGGAGAACGAGCTTGAGGCACGCCAGGAAATCATCCGGCAGGGCTTCAAGCCCCTGCATCTGAAACCGGCCCGGCAGCTTCCGGGGCTGGAGCAGATTTTTCCCTCCATATTCAAGGTTGGGACTGGCCAACTAGTCCGTTTTTCCCGGCAGCTTGCCACCATGGTTCGAGGCGGCAGCAGCCTGCAACGGGCGCTCCAGATGCTGCAGGCCGAAACCGGCAACCGGGTAAGTGGTGACGGGCATCATCGTGGCACTGGCGGCCATTATCGTGCCCCTGGTCATCAGGTTCTCCGGCGAGGGTGAATCGGCCGCCCAGGTTGGGGAGCGTGAGACCATCCAAACCGCCATCCAAGCGATGATGGTCGATAACGACCTCGGCTCCGTGACCGCGAGTGCCTCCGGCGCCGGCGGGGAGAGAATCAACGACACCGGCACCCAGTTTCACGCGTCCATAACCATGCAGAATTATATGGACCAGACCTCGACCCAGTTTTGTTACAGATGGGGGACCGACGGCCGGCTTGACTTCCAGTACGACCTGGTGGCCGACGCATGCGCAGCCGCTGGCGTACAGCTCTTCCCGTAGCATCGGGACTGGCTAGCGTCATCAGCTTGAGGGTTACCTCAGGCACCCTTCGACCAACAAACGAGATGGCCCGGCATGGTCTCAAGAGTCCTGCCGGGCCATCGATCTTCAGGCCGCGCCCTCGGTGGGGCTAGGCACCTCCGTTTCACCGGCAGTCCTCCCAAGGGCGCTTTTCGCCGGGAAGTTAGCTACATCCTATGTCATGGCGGCTGCGATGTTTTTCTCCAAGCAACTAACCCGAGGTATCAGGCAGTGGCTCCGGAGGCTTGCCAGGAATAGCCGGGGTTTTGCCCTGCTGGATACGGTCATGGCCGTGACGATTTTCGCGGCTTTGGGGACGGCGCTTATGGTCGGCATTCGGACCGCCAACATATCAAGTGGGGTGGTGGAAGATCATTCCATCGCGGAGCGGCTGGGCCGCA
The DNA here is from genome assembly GCA_913020235.1 of uncultured Chloroflexota bacterium. The sequence continues at coordinate 5,275 of CAJWBT010000072.1, read as the reverse complement.
ACCAGATGGAATACGTTTTCACACAGCCCTATTTGGCTCCGCCCGCGGCATACCCCTCCATCCAGGGCGCCAGCGACTTCACTTATACGGTGGAGTCCGGCTTGACCGTCGTCGCCAACGCATTGGTGTATTCGGAGGGCGATCCAACTATCGTCACCGATACGAATATTGAGAAGGTTGTCGTTACCGTCAGCGATGCGACCCGGGACATCCTGGTCCTGGAAACGCTGAGAACCAACGATTGATCCATGGCGAAGTTACACCGCATCAGAAGTCTGCGCCGGACTCTCGCCTCCTCCTCGGGTTTTACCCTGGTGGAGGTCCTGCTGGCGGTGAGCATTATTACGGTAGCCGTGGGAGTGGTCGGGGGCGGCATCTTTCAGGTCACGATCCTCCAGCGGTCTTGGGCGGAAGACACGGTGGCCACCAGGGACCTGCGCCACACCGGTAGCCTGTTCGCAAAAGACGCTCTCAACGCCGCGGACGCCCTGGACGCGCCCGGGGGCAGCCGCCTCTCGGAGGATTGCGCCGACCCACCGGCCAGCCCGGCCGGCGCCGTGACCCTGACCTGGACCGACACCGGCGGGGTATCACGGCAGGCGGCCTACAGTGCCACCGGAGGCGTGTTATCCCGCCAGGATGAAGGCAGCAACACATCGGTGATCGTTTCCAGCGGCGTGGTCGACGGTTCGGTGAAGTTCTCTCTGCGTGGAAGCCTATTGACGCTGGAGCTACAGGTTGACGCTGAGGATGGCAATACGGAGACGTTGACCCTGCGAACCTTTCTCAGGAAGCTGCAGTGATGAAAGCTCGCTTGCGGGGAGAAGCCGGCGGGGTAGCCCTCATCATGGTGCTCGCCTTCATGGCGCTGGGGGTGCCCGTGATCACCTCTACGCTGAAACTGGCCGACAGCCTTGCCATCGACTCTCGGGTCAAAACCGACGCCCTCAAACGCCACTACTGCGGCCTGGGGGTGATGGAGTACGTCAACTATTTGACACTCGATCCGGCCCGCTGGACCACCTGGTGGCAGAACAATCAGGACCCGGATTTGCCGGCAGGCGAGGCGGCCGAGCAAGTCGTCACTATTTGCGGGGAGTCGGTCACCCTGAGGGCGACGCGCCCACCGCCCGCGGACGACACTCTGTCGGAACCGCCGGACTCCGTGGGTATAATACCGCCCATAGGGGCCTTCAACAACCGTAAACTCCACAACCTAAAGACGGCGCAGCCGGCCACTGCCTCCGGCGGGGCCCTGGTTACCTATACCATCACGACTCGAAACCGGGACGCCAACCCCATAAATCAGGTTACGAATATCGAAGATGAGCTGCCCGTCGGCTTTTGCTACCAGGCCGGCTCGACTGCCGCCACGGTCACCTCAGGTTCCACCACTACCCCGATGTCCATGGCTGAGCCGCAAATAGCATACGATGGCGCGCCCGAGTGCCCCGACCCGACGGCGTACCAGGAGTTGACGTGGGCCCCACCCGCCACAACCCTGCAAACCGGGGACTTCATCACACTGACCTTTGCCGCCGCTGCCAGTACCCTCGACGGCCTCTACTGCAACGAGGTATCGGTTGATCCGGGTGGGCCGAATACCCGCAGCGGGAAGACCGCCATCGTGCAGATTGGAGATCCCGGCGCCGTATGCGATGGCCCGGCCGTCGCCATTTCCAAGACGGTCGACTCTGTTTCGGGGCTCAACCTGGCCGTCCCTGCGGACCCACTCATACAGGAATACTCTTTTACCGTCCGGTACACCATCACCGTCGAGAACATCGGCACAGACTCCGTGACCATGAGCCGTATCGAAGACCTGCTGCCCGAAGGGTTCGTCTACAACCCGGGCACCTCCTCGGGCGACATCAGCTTCAACCCTTCGGAACATTGGAACAATCAGGTGGACCGATGGGAGCTGACCTGGAACCCCAACCCCAACATGGCAGTCCCGTCCAAGTTGACGGACCTCCCGGGCGCCACCAAGACACTGACCTTCGACGCTACCGCGACGGTTACGCGAGGAGACTATTGGAGCGACCTGCTGGTGTCTTTCACCGACTCGGAGTTCTCGGTGCCCCTGTACACCTGGCCCACCGGGGTGGTTACGGTCAGGGAGGCGTACAACGTTGAAGCCACCGGCCCCGATGGTGAGACCACCTATATCTCTCTCCAGATACTCATAGGCACATCGTCCGGTACGCTAGCCCGTTGGGAAGTAGACTGATCTCCGGAGCGTCTCCTGGCGATCGCTGGGGGATCTTACGGGCATCGCAGACCGCCGGCGCCTGCCAGGCAGGCATGAGATAGCTGGGAAGCAATGCCCACGGATGGCCTGGCTTCAGAAGGCGCAGATCACCCGGCTCTACAGGGCTCTCCCGGAAGGATGAACACCGTGGCCGGAAATCGAACCAGTGGATGGTCTTGAAGCGGAGAACTGCCCGAGGTTCGGACGGCCGATGGGCTGAGACCGGGCCGGAGGAACTGCACCCGCGGGGCACTCAAGGACACCCGGGGTCAACAGGGCCCGTTCACTCGTTGTCGCCCCACTCCGTATCTATCTCTTCTTCGTCGATTATGCTCTCTTCCTCGTCCTCATCCTCCAGGTCCTCGTCCCGGATATAGCGAACGAGGCTCTCCCCCAGATAGACCCGGTGTTCTTCCTTGGTCCTGGACGGGAAGGAGCAAACGTGTTTGAGGCTGCGATCGCGGTAGGTCTCGCGTATTATTACGGAGATCCCCTGGTCGTCGACTCTGATAACGGCGGCGTCGTACTTGTTGCCGCCACACATTAGCCGGACCAGCCGCTGCCCCAGCTTCGGCTCGATCTGGCCTAGATACTCGCCGTCCCTGGTGTAGACGTTCACGGAGTTGTTTTCCGCCACCAGGGTGGCCGGGTCACTGGGGGCAATGCGCGCCACGGTCTGCCCCGTGGCCGTCTTGCGCAGCACCGTGGTGCCCGATTTGCCGCTTTCCTCGATGAACAGCTGGGGTGCCCCGCCCACTTTGCGGACCTGTCTGTTGGAGACCGGACTGCTCTCCAGGCTGGTCAGGCGGGCCAGGTTCTTCTTGGCAATAGCGTTGTAGGGTGCGATCCGCACCAGGCGGGCCAAAACATCCCTGGCCTCGCCATACCGGACCAACTCCATCAGAGCCTTGCCCAGCCGGTTCATCGCCTCTACATCGTCGGTGAACAGCTCCAGAATGGCCCGGTTCACCTCAGTCGCGCGTTCCCAATCGCCCCTCAAAGCAAGAGCGATAGCGTCCCGGCTCAATTCTCGCTTCAGCCGGTTGCCGTGCGTAGGTCGTGTCAGTCCCGTATCCATCCCATCTCCAGTCTAAGGGCTTGCCCGTCTAATTGCGACCCCCTGGATGCCCCCCTTTTATTTCTTCTCCCCGGAACCAACAGCCACTCCCCGGCCAGATACTTAGCCAGAACCAGACCCTTGCCCGGATGGCCGCCCGGCCCGCTATGATGCGGCGGCGGCTAGCTCCTTCGCCAGGCCTCTTCACGCTGTCCACAAGCCTGAGTGTGGAAAGGTATTATCTAGTAGTTACAACAAAACCACGCTAATGGTCAAGCCTACTTCGGCCAGTTTCTCAGACATTTTCCACTGGCGGCCCGCGCTTCCAGCCGCTTGACCCTGAATCGCAGGGGGATTCCCCGCTCTTCCAGCCCTAGCGTACTGCCTTGAGAACAACTTTACATTGGCGAAGTTGTGCGGCATGCCCTCCCCACGATCGTCTTTTCGGCCCTTCCGCGGAAGGGCCGGGATGACAGACCGAGTATCAAGCTATTTCCGAGACAGCAGGCTAGTACTCAGTCAACGTGGGTTCAAAAGGGATGTCATTCTGAGGAGCGGAGCGACGTAGAATCTCAGCGTAACAACGAGATTCTACGCTTCGCTCAGAACGCCAACGATCGGTTTCAATTTGACTGAGTACTAGCCTGAAGTGAGGCGGAGAGGCACGAGGAGCGCCAGGGCCCGCGGCGGCAATCTAGGCAGTTTCTACTCAGCTCGTTCCTGGGCCGCAGGACGGCGGTGGCGCCCCCAACGGTAACGCCATCGAATCCTCAGCAAGTCGAGGGTCATAGAAAAGGAGTCACGGACGTTGCGCACTTTGCTGTGCTCCCGATAGTACCAGTCCACGGCGACTTCCTTCATCGTCAGTCCCGTTTTGTGGGCCAGGAACAAGACCTCCACATCGAACGCGAAGCCGTCCATGGTCTGGCGCTGGAACAGGTCCGGCACGACCTCCTCTCGAAAGCACTTGAACCCGCACTGGGTATCCCGCAGGCCGGGTACAGCCAGGAAGCGGACCAGGAAGTTGAAGACCCGTCCCATCAGGTGACGGCGATTCGGCTCCCCGATGCGCCGGGCGCCGGGCGCCTCCCTGGAGCCGAGGGCGATGTCTACCTCGTTGGTCTGAGGAGGAAGAAGCCGCTCCACCTGTTCGATGGGCACTGACAGGTCCGCGTCGCACAGGCAACGGTATTGGCCGGAAGCGGCCAGCATCGCGTTCTTCACCGCCCACCCCTTCCCCCGATGGGGCAGGCTTATCAGACGCAAGTTCGGATGCGACGCGGCCAGGCCGCCGACCAGCCGGGCTGTACCGTCGGTGCTGCCATCGTCGGCCACCAGCACCTCCCAGGAATAGGGCCGGGTATTCATGAACCCGATCACCCGCTCCAAGGTGTCGCTGATGCGGGATTCCTCGTTGTAAGCTGGGATCACGACGGAAAGAAAGGGCCGAGGCAAGGGGCATTCTCTTTCTGAAGCCGGCGGTTGGAGAGCCGGGCCTTATGGCCCCTCGTCCAACTGGAAGTGGCGGTGCAGCAGCCGCACGGCTTCTTTGGTCTGCTCTTCGCTGATGATGCAGGATATTCGGATTTCGGAGGTGGTTATCATGTCGATGTTTATGTTCCCGTCGGCCAAGATTCGAAACATCTTGGCGGCGTAACCCGGCGTGTTCTGCATTCCCGAGCCTACGATGCTTACCGAGGCCAGGGAGGGGTCGGTTACCACCTCGGAGGCGCCAATGTTTCTCACGACACTTTCCACCTCCGCTACCGCCCGGGGCAGGTCCGTCCGGCTCACCGTGAAGCTGATGTCGGTCGTGCGCTCCAGGCTGGTGTTTTGAACGATGGTGTCGACGCTGACCCCCATCAGGGCCAACGGCTCGAAAAGGGCGGCAGCCACCCCAGGCTGGTCGGGAACGGAGCGGACGGTTATCTTGGCCACGTTGGTGTGATAGGCGATCCCGGTTACCT
>CAJWBT010000071.1 GCA_913020235.1 uncultured Chloroflexota bacterium | reverse complement strand
CCAGATAGTTGGTGCCGTGGTAGCTCATCACGGCCACCTGGCCATCCAGCAGGGACATGTCGAGCCACTGGCCCTCGCCCGTGTTGTCCCGATGCCGCAAGGCGGTCACAATGGAGCTGTAGGTCATCATACCGGTAAAAAGGTCCACCAGGGCGAAGCCGACCCGAAGGGGCGGCCCGTCCGGCTCCCCGGTGAGGTTCATCAGCCCGCTGTAGCCCTGGATTACCAGATCGTAGCCGGGCTTCTCGGCCATGGGGCCGGTGCGGCCGTAGCCCGATATGGTGCAGTAGACTATCCGCGGGTTGACCCGGCTTATCGCCTCGTAGCCCAGGCCCATCCGGTCCAGGGCGCCCGGGCGGAAGCTCTCGATCATCACGTCGGCATCGGCCGCCAGTCTAAGAACCACGTCGATGCCTTCCTGTTCTTTCAGGTTCAGGCCCAGGCTGCGCTTGTTGCGGTTGTAAGAAAGGAACCCGGCGCTCTCCCCGTGCCAGGTGGGGGCCCAGGAACGTGTCTCGTCACCGTGCTCCGGCTCCTCGATCTTGACGACATCCGCGCCCATATCCCCGAGCAACATCGAACAGAAAGGACCGGCGAGGAGGCGAGTAAGCTCCAGGACCTTGATTCCCTCCAGTGCCGAAGCCATTACTACCTCCCACCGATTCCGGGAATATCGAGCCCAGGTTTAGCAGTGGGAATTATAGCACGGTGACCTCAGGCCAAGAGCGGCCGGTGCGGCGGGCTGGCATCTTCTTGATATCCTGGATGGCGCCGGCATCCGGAAGCGGAGTGAACCCCTGCGCGGGCCCCCGCATCCCACCGCCAACAGGCCTCCCAATACCAACCAGTTGGGCCGCCGCCGGCTTATGCTCCCCGTGGGCGAATTGTAGTGAAACCGGGGTTTAAGTGCTACTATCGAGGCGATTCTGTTGTAAGCGGCAAGGACCGTCCCCTGGCCGGGGAATCGGTTCAATTCAAGCGACCAGGCCAGGCAACCGGTGCCCGCGGTAAGACGGACCCCAATACCCGGCAAGGACAGGCGGGACAAAGTGCGATTCCGAGAAGCGATTCCCGTTGGTTTAGAGGAACAGGAAGCATGAGCAGTGACAAGCGGCCTTGTGTGGTCGCCCTGGGGGGAATCAACATGGACCTGGTTGCCGTGGCCTCCCGCCTTCCCGGGGCCGGGGAGACGGTTGTCGGCAGCCGCTTCCTCACCTATCCCGGCGGCAAAGGGGCCAACCAGGCGGTGGCGGCGTCCAGAATGGGGGCCGAGGCGGCCATGGTGGGCCGGGTCGGCGACGACATATTCGGGCCGCAGCTTGTAGAATCCCTGGCCGCCGCCGGGGTAGACGTTTCCGGCGTCGCCGTGGAGCCGGGCGCCAGCTCGGGAATAGCGGTCATCTCCATCGACGCTTCCTCCCAGAACCGGATCATTCAGATTTTAGGAGCCAACGATACCTGCGGACCGGCCGAAGCGCAGCGGGTCCGGCGAGCCCTCAAAGGGGCCGCGGCCCTGCTGTTGCAGCTGGAGGTATCCATTGACCTCTCCCTGGAAATGGCGCACGAAGCTTCCGCCCTGGGCAACATCGTCGTGCTGGACCCGGGTCCGGTGCGGCCCTTTCCGGAGGCGTTCTTTGCCTGCTGCCACGTCATCACGCCCAATGAGACGGAGGCCGAGGCGCTGGTGGGGTTCCCCGTGGTTGACCGGGCATCGGCCGCTCTGGCGGCCGATGCGCTGCTGAGCCGGGGCGTCCCAGTAGCAATCATCAAGCTGGGCGCCCAAGGCACCTACTACGCCACCGCCAAGGTGAGAGAGTACGTTCCTCCCATACCTGTTGCCGCGGTGGATTCGGTGGCCGCCGGAGACGCCTTCAACGGCGCGTTGGCCGCGTCGCTGGCCGCCGGGGACGACCTGAGCCAGGCGGTCCGAATCGCCGCGGCCTCGGGGGCCCTGGCGGTGACCAGGTTTGGCGCCCAAGACTCGATGCCCTTCAAAGAAGAGGCCGAGGCATTGCTCCGTGACCATGGCCGATGACCAGGCCAACCGGGCCCCATGGATCAGCCCCCCCTGTGGTCCCCCCTTCGCAAGGGGGGACAGCCTGGCATCAAGCCTACTCGTGTTGCCGAGGCCCTGACTTTGTTGCCAGACCGGTGGCCCTCCGCCGGCCCAGCAGCGGGGCCGCGATGCCGCCGGCGACCTGGGCTACGATAATTACGACCACCGCCCACCAGTAGGGAGCTGCCTTGATCTCAACGATGATGGCCAGGCCCGCCAGTACCGCCACAAGAGACGCCGACCCAACGGCAACCCGCCGTGCAAGACGAGCCGGGGGCCGAAGCGGTTCCAGTAGCAGCAGCCAGCATACATGGAAGAAGGACACCGCCGCTATTGCAGCGATGGCCGTGGCTTTCCAGTAAGCGTCGGAGTCGGGTGTGGCCCAGGTGCCCCCGGCCAGCAGCAGAAATCCCAGGCAAGAGGCGGCCAGCCCGCCGGCGGCCACGGGCGCGTACCGGTGCCGCTGGAGAAGCGCCGACGGAGGGACGGCCATCAGGCAGAACCCGGCCAGGGACAGGGCAGTCAGCAGAAGGCGTCCCCGAGTCTTGGTGTATTCCCCAAGCAAGGCCATCGCCACCACAACCAGCAGAGCCGCCAACAACGAGGCCAGCAGCACCGATAGGGTGGCCCTGGGGGTTATGGAGATACGCAGAGAAGCGGCCAACGCCCAATTTCGCGAAGCAACATCATTGGAGTACCCACGTCAACTTTCCGCCGTCCATTGCCGCCTCCTTGGCGCGCCGGACTGACTATCTGGTATGCCGTCGAAGCTGATACCCTGGAAGCCGGCCGGCTGGTTTTCCCGAGTTGCCATGGTACCAACTTCCACCGCAATAGCCACAGAGGCACGGAGGCACGGAGAAGATTAAACCTCTGTGTCCTCTGTGCCTCCGTGGCAATCCCTAGCCCGGTCTCCAGGACAAGCCACCGGCCCCCTCCTTGGGACATCATAGCCCATCGTGGTAAGCTGGGGAAGACATGTTAGCCGACGACAAATACTGTCCGGCCTGTGCCTCTCCGCTTGTGACGAAAGAGGCGGCGGGCCGGCAACGGCCGGTCTGCCCCAAGTGCGACCGGGTGGTCTACCACGACCCCAAGGTCGCGGCCACCTGCATCGTGGAACGGGACGGCCAGGTTCTGATGGTGCGCCGGAACGTTCAGCCGGGCATCGGCCTGTGGAGCATACCCGGCGGCTACGTGGACCGGGGCGAGGTCGTGGAGGAGGCGGCGGTCCGTGAAGTCCTGGAAGAGACGGGACTGGACGTGGAGGTGATCCGCCTGCTGGGCCTGTATTCCGAGCGAGGACAACCGGTGATCGTAGCGGCCTTCGCCGCCCGCGAGACCGGAGGCAAGCTGAAAGCCGGCCCGGAAACCCTCGATGTTGGCTTTTTCTCTACCGACAACCTGCCGCCTCTGGCCTTCCCCAGAGACCGGGAGATACTTCATCTTTGGATGCCCCGATAGCGGGGGGAGTCGAGGGCCGTGAAAGCTGTTCTCGCCAGGCTCACTTCATCCGCCGTTGACCTGCTGTTTCCCCTTCATTGCGCCGGCTGCCGGCGGGAGGGCAAGCTGCTGTGCGCCGCCTGCATCGACGAGCTGCCCCGGCTGTCGCCACCGTACTGCAACTGGTGCGCCTCGCCTGGTACCCTCTCCCCTTGCCGCGACTGCCGGGAAAACCCGCTGGAGGTGGACGGCATCCATGCGCTCTTCCTCATGGAAGGCGCGATCCGGGAAGCGGTCCACAGCCTGAAATACCGGGGGGTCCGCGCCGCGGCGCCGGAGCTGGGCCGCCTGCTCGCCCAATACCTGGCCGGCCGGCCGCCGCGGGGAGAAGTGCTCGTGCCGGTGCCGTTGCACCCCCGGCGCCTCAGGAACCGGGGTTACAATCAGTCGGCCCTGCTGGCCCGGGAGCTGGCCAAGCTTTCGGGACTGGAGTTGGATGAAGGGTTGCTGGCCCGTGTCACCAACGCTCCGCCCCAGGCGGGAACTGCCTCCCGGCGGCGGCGAATAGCCAACGTGGAGGGAGGGTTCCGGTGCACCGGCGAGGCCGACGGAAGGGCGGTGGTGCTGGTCGACGACGTGGCCACCACCGGAAGCACCCTCTCGGCCTGCGCCGCCGCCCTCAAGGCTGCCGGCGCCGCCTCGGTCTGGGGGCTGGTCCTGGCCCGGGAAGGGTGAGGCCCCGACCCAAAACCGGCTGCCTTCGGCAACGGTGTAGTTGCATGCGCACCCGGTTTGGGTAAGGTTCGGAGCGCCCTTTCCACAGGACCGGTACCTGAGCCCACTGGGCTGGAAGGAGACCTGGCATGAAGTATGGGTTCACCATTCCGGGAAGCGGACCCCTGGCAACCCCGGAAGCGATGGTGGCCGCCGCCAGGCGGGGGGAGGAGCTGGGGTATGACTGTCTCACGGCTTCCGACCACATTGTCTTGCCCCGTAAGGTCGAATCCGTGTATCCGTATAACCAGCGCCGCGTGCATCCCAGCACCGCCGCCGGCTCCTGCCTGGAACAACTGACGGTGTTGTCGTTCCTGGCCGGTCAGACCCGCAATCTGCGATTGGCCACCAGCGTCATGATCCTGCCCCACCGCAACCCCCTGATTGCCGCCAAAGCGCTGGCCACCTTGGATGTCCTTTCCCGCGGCCGCGTAATCGTGGGAGTTGGCGTGGGATGGATGCGAGAGGAGTTTGAAACTTTGGGGCTCTCCTATTTCGAAGAGCGGGGCGCCGTCACTACCGAGTTCATTCAGGCCTTCAAAGAGCTGTGGACCAGCGACGAACCCTCTTTCGAGGGCAGGTACTGCCGGTTCTCCGACATCGGCTTCCTGCCCCGGCCGGTGCAGAAGCCCCATCCACCCATCTGGGTGGGCGGGGAAAGCCGCGCGGCCATTCGCCGGGCCGCCCGGCTGGCCGACGGCTGGCACCCGGTAAGCTCGAGAATGCACCCTCAGCCGGGCGGCCCAGACCGGCTGGGGGCGGGGATAAGAAGCCTGCGCCTCCAGGCTGAAGCGGTCGGAAGAGACCCGGACGAGATCGACGTCATTTACCGGGTCCACGGGTACGGCCTGGGGCAGGGCAATGGCGCGGCGCCGTTGGACGCCGGAGAGCGCCGCCCTTTCACCGGCAGCGCGGACCAGATCGCCTCGGACATCCGCCGGCATGAGGCGCTCGGGGTCAGCCAGATTGTGGTGGACTTCGCCGGTCCCGGCAGCTCCCTGAGGAGCGATCTGGGGCAGGCGTTGCAGGACATGGAGGACTTCGCCACTCGGGTATGGCCCCAGGTATAGCCGGGGTCCGCGCGGGCCGGCCTCTGTTTCCGGTATAATGCTCCATGCCGGTTGACGCCGGCACCGCGGAAGACAAGAATGCACCGGCCCAGGTCACCAAGGCTTGCGCCCGAGAGGGACGCAAGGCCGGCTGGACCGGTCCTCCAACGACGCTTCCGCCGGCCAGCAGATTCTACCAGTCCCGGGAGGTCATTATGGCTACAGGAGAGAGAGATCCGGCGAGGGCCTACCGCAAGTTGGGGGTCAATCCCATCATCGTCGCCACGGGGGCGACCACCCGTCTCGGCGGGACGAGGACCCGGCAGGAGGTGTTGGATGTGATGGCCGAGGCCGCAACGGTCCTGGTGGACGTGGTCGAGCTGAACCAGAAAGCTGGAGAGGTCATCGCCCGCATCACGGGCGCCGAAGCAGGCTTCGTCTGCAGCGGCGCAGCGGGGGGGCTGCTGCTCCAGGCATTGGCGTGTATCGCCGGCAATGACCCGGTGAGAATGCAGCGTCTGCCCGATACCGAGGGAATGAAGGACGAAATAGTTATCCAGAATATGCACCGCTTCCCTTACGACCAGGCGTACCGGGCCGGTGGCGGTAAGTTGGTCGGCGTCGGGGGCGGCAGACGTTGCCTTGCCTGGGAGTTGGAGGGGGCGATCAACGAGCGCACCGCGGCGGTGGCTTACCTCTGCGCCCCAACTACCGACCGGCGCGCCCTGCCCCTTGAGGAGGTCTGCCTGATAGCCCATCGCCACGGGGTTCCGGTGATTGTTGACGCCGCCTCGATGCTGCCGCCTCGGAAAAACCTGCGCCGGCACATTGGGGAAGGGGCCGACATGGTGGTCTATAGCGGGGGGAAAGGAGTACGGGGGCCCCAGGGGACGGGCATCCTCTGCGGCCGGAAGGACCTCATTGAGGCGGCGGCGGCCAACGCCAGTCCCAACCAGTTTCTGGGCCGCCCCGCGAAGGTGACCAAGGAAGAAATCGTGGGGCTGATCACGGCGCTGGAGATCTTCGTGGAAGAGGATGAGGAAAAGGAGACACTCGAGTACCGCCGGATAGCCCAAGAGGTTGTGGATGCCCTGGCTGAGTTCCCCGGCCTGGAGGTCACCCTAGAGCACGACGATTTTGACTACCTGACCCCCACCGCCGTCATGCGCTTCACCGAGCAGTGGCGTGGCCCCTCTCGAAGCCAGGTAGCGGCGGCCGTGGAGAAGGGCGAACCCGCCATTCACCTCCACCAGTTGGGCCGGCCCGACGAGTTGGCGGTGTCCCCGCTGAACCTGTTGGATGATGAGGTCCCAACCCTCGTGCGCCGGCTTCGAGAGGAGCTGCTGCGATAGCCGCGCCGGGAGCTACTTCAGCTCGACCAAGAGGACATGAGTTTCGCCGGTCCCCAAGACCTCGGTGGAGTGCGAATGAGCGTCATTGTACATCGCCTGGCCCGCTTGCAGCTCTGCTTCGAAGGATGCGCCGTCGCCCAACGTGAACTTGAACTTGCCGCCTGTGATGGCGACAGCCACCAGGTTTGGATGCGTGTGCATCTCGGTCTTCATTCCGGAGCCGCCTTTGAATTCCAGCACTCGCACTTGGTCGTTTTCCAGCAAGACTTTATAGGCATGGGGTGCTACTGATACAGCGTCGCCTGGCATTTTGCTCTCCTCATACTGTCAATTACATGACTTTTGGTTCGCCCTGAAAATGGCTAGTGACATACTAGGGGTGGCCTGGGCGGGTGTCAATACGTACGGGGGAGTCTCGCATAGGCGCGGATTAGCTGCTGTTGACCCAATTCGTAGCGCATACTGGGGGAGTTCCAATGGCGCATAGAAATCAACGCAACCGGCCGAGCGTGGTGGTCGTCGGCGCGGGCATTGTCGGCTCATCTATTGCCTACCACCTGTGCCGCCGTGGCGCGTCGGTCACCGTAATCGACGAGCAGAGTCCGGGGTCCGGAGCCTCCAGCCGCTCCTTTGCCTGGATCAATGCCACCACCAAGTCGCCGGCCTCCTATCACGACCTCAGCCGGCGCTCTCTGGAGATGTGGGGCCGGTTCGCCGGTCAACTGGGAGGCGACGTGGGCCTGCGTTGGGGCGGGCGGCTCCAATGGGCCGCGACCCCCGAGGGCGCCGATGAATTGCACCAGCAGGTCAAGCAGCTTCAAGGGTGGGGCTACCCCTGCCGGATTGTCGATGAAGCCGAGATGCGAGAGCTTGAGCCGGGCTTGTCTCCGGGTCCGGTTGCCGCCGCCGCGTTCAGCGAAGTTGACGGTCAGGTCGACCCCGAAAAAGTCATCGCCGCCTGCTTGCAGCGCGCCGCCCAGTGGGGCGTGACGGTGCACCGGGAGACCCCGGCGACCGGCTTTACGCTGGCCGAAACCGGGGCCGGGGACGTGCGGGTGGCCGCGGTGCAGACCGAAAAGGGTGACCTGCCCTGCGATATGGTGGTGCTGGCGGCCGGAGTGGGCATAACGCGGCTGGCCGCCATGGTGGCGATCAATATTCCCCAGCCGGTAAGCCCCGGCGTAACTATCAAGACCGACCCGCGCCCACCGCTGCTTCGTACGGTTCCGGTCCTGTACGCGCCCCGGCTGGAAGACGGCCGCTCGGCGATACACCTGCGCCAATCCACGGACGGCGTGGTGAGCGTGGGCGAGACCTCCGACGAAAGCCTGGGCCTTGACGACTCCCAGCGCCACGCCGATGACCTCCTGGCCCGCGCGGCCCACTACCTGCCGGCCCTGGCCGGAGCCAAGGCCATTCCACTACCGGTGGCCTACCGCCCAATGCCACCGGACGGCTACCCGATGCTGGGGTTTTCCCAGGCCGCCCCCAACGTGTACGTTGCCTTGACCCACAGCGGCGTCACCCTGGCCCCGCTGATTGGGGAGTTGGCCGCCCTGGAGATAGTCGAGGGCGCCACCGTGGAAATGCTGAGCGGGTACCGCCCGGACCGGTTCACCTGACGGCGCCCTCGGCCGGCGCCTGGGCTAGTGTACTGCCTCGTGATTAGCTCTACATCGGCGAAGTTGCACGACGTTCCCTCCCCACAATCGTCTTTCCGGCGGAAGCCGGAATCCAGAGAAGTGTTAGCTGGGTCCCCCCTTCCGCGGAAGGGCCGGAATGACGGACCGGGCATCAACCCATAAACAAGAAACCCGGCTAATGCGGGCCGGACACGGCCCATGGACCCCGGTTATAGAAGCTTGGGCAGCACGTCCTTGGCCAAGCGCTCTGCCTGCTCCTCGAAGTCGTACAGCGGGTTCACCATGAGCATATCGATGCCCTCGGCCACAATCTTGGCCAGCGACTCGATGCACTCATCTTCGGAGCCAAACACGGCAACGCTGATCTTCTCAGGATCGTGGCTGTAGCGCCCAAACCACTCCCGGAGCTTCTGGTCCGCCCGCTTCTTGTTCCGGTCCACGGCTATATAAACCCTTTTGGAGAGGGCGAAGGTGGTGGGGTCCCGGCCATCTTCTTCCAGGTATTGCCGCACCAGCTTTATCTCCTCCGTGAACGCCGGGATCGAGGAAGCCCCGGCGCCCATCCAGCCATCGCCCAGGCGGACGGCCCGTTTCAGTGCCCGCGGCGAGCCGGCCCCGACCCAGATGGGCGGATGGGGTTTTTGCAGGGGCCTTGGGTCGATGGACTGGCCGTCCATCTGGGTAAAACGCCCGTCGAAAGTCACGCTGTTTTGAGTCCATAGCTTCTTCATCAGCTGGACGCCCTCTTCGAACCGGCTGGCCCTGCCCTCGCGGGTCATGCCGAAGGCCGGGTAAGTTTCGGCATGTCCCCCCAAGCCTACGCCCACCATGAGTCTCCCTTGGGACAACTGGTCCAGGGTCGCCAGGCTCTTGGCCAGGGGCACCGGGTTTCGCAGCGCGGTCAGCAATACCGACGTGCCCAACTTCATGCGGCTGGTCAGCGCCGCGGCGTAGGACAACAACGGCACCGGGTCCAGGGCGGCAACGGTGCCTAGGACCTGTTCCTGGGTCCATCCTCCGTAATAGCCCAGAGACTCCGCCTTGACCAGCCAACGGGCGATGGCCGCCGGGTCGATTA
>CAJWBT010000070.1 GCA_913020235.1 uncultured Chloroflexota bacterium | reverse complement strand
CCATATTGAAATCCGCTTCGCAGGTCGTGTTTGTCGAGGGTACCATGACGCCGATGCGGGTCCGTATTGCCATGACAAGGCCTCCATGCGCTAAGCTGCGTCAATAATACCAATCAACGATGCCGGTTACCAGAGGCGCCGGGCAGCGGCCAGGAAGCAATCCCGGCCGTTGACAGCCAACCGGGGCCCGGCCATAGTAGCGTCATATCGTCGAGGAGTCAGCCATGCCCGAGGCGCCGGACCTGGAAGTGATCACAGAGTTCCTCAACCGCCGGGTGCGGGGTCACCAAATTGGCTCCGCCACGGTGCTGAAGCCCACTGTCTTGCGCTCGCCGGCCGGGGATTTCATCGGCGACATCAGGGGCCGGACCCTCGAATTCGTCCATCGCCGGGGCAAGTTTCTGCTGATCGAACTCTCCGGCGGCCGCTGGCTGGCCATCAATCCCATGCTCACCGGAGCGCTCCAGTATTGCGAGCCCCGGACGCGGGTATACAAGAGGACCTGCATCGTCCTGTCCCTGACCGAGGGCGGGGAGCTGCGGTACCTGGACGATCGGCAAATGGGGAAAGTATATTATGTCAACCAGCCGCAGATGGCCCAGGTGCCCCTCCTGAATGAACAGGGACCCGACGTGCTGGAGGGCATCGGTTTCGAGGAGTTCAAAGAGCGCCTCAAACGCTTCCACGGCGAGATAAAAGGCATCCTCACCCGGGGGGCTTTTGTCTCCGGCATCGGCAACGCCTACTCCGACGAGATACTGTTCGCCGCCGGCCTCTCCCCATTTCGCAAGGCCCGGTCCTTGAACCCGGAGGAGCTGCGCCGTTTGTTCGAGCAATGCCCGGCGGTGGTGCGGGAGGCCATCACCGTGCTGCGGCAACGAATGGCGGAAAATATCCACGTGAAGGTCCGGGACTTCCTGAAGGTGCACAACAAGGGAGGCCGGCCCTGCCCCGGCTGCGGCGGCAACATCAGCCAGATCACGGCCAACCAGCGGATCACCAGCTATTGCCGCCGCTGCCAGCCGGGGATGCTCATCAAGAACTGAGTATTCCGCCAAGTTTGCTTTAACATCCGGCCCGCCACGGAGAGTCACGCGGGAACGGAGCGGGCAACGTCGCATTGCCCCGCCGAAGGTGGGCTGCGGGGCTCCCCTGGCGGTTCGTTTCGGTTGTCGGTGCTTTCCCTCTCCCCCATTTGGGGGATGTCCGGGTCCGCCATTTAACTGATGCCGCCATCCTCCTTTAGTATGACTCTGTTCATCGGTGTGTCCGCTGGACGCTGTTGCGTGGCGGGCCGCCCTCGGCGGTGGAGTGTACGTGGAGCCGCAACCCCGGAGAGCCTATTGAGCACAATGCACGGCAGAGCCCTGGTCGCGGTACTTGCCTTGATTCTGGTGGTCCTGGCCGCCGCCTGCGGCGGTGAGAAACCGGTGATCAAGCTCCATGACGGCCAGTGGGAATCCCTCTCTTTGAACAACGCTATATTCGAGTTCATCGTGGAGAACGGGTACGGCTACCCGGTGGAGACCGTGGTATCCAATACCTTCGGGATGCAGGAGGCTCTTCCCAAGGGCGAGGTGGACCTGAACCTGGAGGGCTGGCAGCAGAACATCCCCGACTGGTATAACCAGCAACTGGACCAAGGCAACATCGTCAACCTGGGTATGACCTACGAGGGCGGCCCCCAGTTCTTCATCATCCCAAAGTGGGTTGCAGAGCAGCACCAAATCGAAACGGTGCAGGACATGACGGACCAATGGGAGCTGTTCCGGGACCCCCAGGACCCGTCCAAAGGTGTCTTTTACAACTGCCCCATCGGATTCAAGTGCCAGAAGTTGAATGAAGTGAAGCTGGAGGCCTACGGCCTCACCAGGTACTACAATCTCCTTTCTCCCGCCTCCAACGACGCCCTGGCAGCGGTCTTGGCGAGATACCAGGACAGCCACCAGCCAGTCGTCGGCTTCTACTGGGCGCCCACGGCCCTCGTGGGAGCTTACGATTGGCATATCCTGGAGGAACCTCCGCATGACGACGCCTGCCGGGACACAGTCATCGCGGCCAGCGATGACCCCAATCTCCGCCCTCTGACCCAGGCCTGCGCCTACGAGAGCCTGCCCGTCGACAAGCTTGCCCACCGGGGCCTTATGGACAAAGCCCCGGACGTAGCGGAAATGCTGCGGAGCATGAACGTGGGCCTGGACCCGTTGAACGCGACCCTGGCCTGGGCCTCGCGAGACGGTGTGCAAGAGGCCGAAAGGATGGCTGACTACTACCTGCGGAACTACGAAGACCGCTGGAGGGCCTGGGTCACGCCCAAGGCCTATGGGGAGATCAAAGAGGCTCTGGAAAAGTCAGGCTAGCCCAGCGGTGACCTTCCCGAACCGGCCCCCAGCTTGGAGTCCCTGCCCTTCGCTCCACCCTTGACCCTTCAATCCCCCGGGAATAGACTGGAATCGCTCATTTGCAGCATAAGCGGCTGCTACACGACGACATTCCGTCTTTGGGTTGGAGCGGGCGAGGTGTTCTTTACCAGAAGCCTTAGAGCCAAGACCCTGTTCTGGGCCTTGCTCCCTACCGTGTTGGTGCTGGTGGCCGTCGCCATAATCGCCCTCTATTCCTACGAGCAGGTGGCCCGGGACGTGGTGCGGCAGCGGGACGCCGAGCTTGCCAGGATCACCTCCGCCCGGCTCTTCGAGCGCTTGGCCGTCCACAGCAGCACGCTCCAAGCCCTGGCCACCGGAGATGACCTTCGATCGCTGGACCCGGACCGGATAGCCTCGACGCTGGGAGAAGCTCAGAGCCTGCTGAACGTCTTCGACGCAGGCTTCATGGTGTATGACGGCCAGGACGGCGTTATCTGGCCTGTCCCAGTTTCCGGAGACGTCAGCAGCGCCGGGTCTTCCCAGCCGGAAGAGGTGCGCCAGACCTTGGCACGGGCGCGCCAGACCCTTCGGCCGGCGTTCTCCGGCGTGTTCCCGGACCCGGTCTCAGGCCGCGACGTGGTAATGACCGCGGCGCCGATTCCGGGGCGGGACAACCGGCCGTGGGGTATCCTGGTCGGGGTGTCCGACATCAGGATTTCACTGCTGGGGGCCACTTTTGCCGAGGTCCTGGAACTCCAGGCGGGCGCCAGCGGGTTCGCCTTTCTGGTGGACGGCAACGGGCGGGTCATCTACCACCGGGACACGTCCCAGTTGGGCCAGGACCTATCCGCTTCCGAGCCGGTGCTGCGGGCTACCGGGGGACAGACCGGAGCCATCATCGCCGAAGACCCGGAGGGTGAAGCCGTGATTTCCGGGTTTGCTCCACTGCCGTGTCCGACACCGCGTGATTGCAGGCCCTGGACGGTCATAACCCAAGAAGAGTGGGGACACGTTGTTGGACCTATTCAGAACCGGAGCAAGTGGCTGTTGGCTCTATTGGTGGCGGGAGGTATCTCCACCGCCGCCTTCGTGTTCCTCGCCGTCAGCGGCACGTTGAAGCCCATCAGAGAACTCACCCGCGGAGCCGAGCGCATTGCCGGCGGCGACTTTGAATATACGATCACCACCCGGTCCGGCGATGAAGTTCAAGCCCTAGCCGAGCAGTTCAACACCATGGCCTGGACCCTGAACGAGTCCTACGCCGGCCTGGAGCGGCGCGTCCAGGCACGGACCGAAGAACTCTGGGAGAGTGAGGAGAGGTACCGCACCCTATTCGAGGAGTCCAGAGACGCCATCTTCATCCGCTCCATGGCCGGCAAAATAGTCGACGTTAATCAGGCCACTCTGGACCTCTTTGGTTTTACCAGGGAGGTGGCCATCGGCTCCGATGTGAGCGAAATGGTTATCAATGATGAGGAGCAAGCGAGGTTTAACCAGACACTGGCCGAGGTGGGGTCGGTCAACAATTTTGAACAGAGACTCCGCCGAAGAGATGGGACCGAAATCGACTGCCTGGTGACGGCGATCCTGCGGCGGGACCAGCAGGGAGACCGGATCGAGGTCCAGGGAATTATCCGAGACATCACCGAGCGCATCCGGGCGGAGCAAGAGCTGAAAGAAAGTCACGAGGCGGAGCGCCGGCTGGCTGAAGAGAGCGCGCTGCTGGCGGAAATCGGGAAGACAATCACCGCAACCCTGAACATAGACGAGGTCTACGGGAAGTTCGCCTCGGACGTGAAGAAACTGGTGGACTTCGACCGGATCAACGTCAACGTCATCGACCACGATGCAGGCACCTTCGTATTCCGGTACGTCTCAGGCCTGCTCCAACCGGGCCGGCGGGCCGGTGAGATCCAAGAGCTGGATGGAAGCCAGACCGAACATGTCCTCCGGACCGGGCGTTCCCTGGTGCGTCCGGATGTTGCGGCAGACGCTCGATTCCATGCCGACCGGGCCATTCTGGAAACGGGAATGCTCTCGAGCATCATGGTGCCCCTTAACTATCAGGGCCGCGTCATGGGAACCCTGTCCCTGCGCAGCCGGAAGCTAGGCGCCTACGGAGCTAGAGAGCTGGCAGTCTTGGAACGTCTTGCCGATCAGATCGCCCCGGCCATGGCCAACGCCGAACTCTACGCACGGACCAGGCAATCCGAGAAGGAGATGCGAGAGGCCGAGGAAAAGTACCAGAGCATTTTCGACGAGTCCAAAGACCCGATCCTTGTCTTCTCCATGGACGGCAGGTGTCTCGACGTCAACCAGGCGGCCCTGGGCCTCTTTGGCTACGATGCGCAGGAACTCCTGGGTCTGACGATCCGGGATATGTGCGTCAGCCAGGCGGACCACTCCAGGCTCATGCTGGCGGTCAACCAGCAAGGGTCGGTTGAAGACTACGAGATTCACCTGCTCAAGAAGGACGGCACCGAGGCCGACTGCCTGGTGAGCCTCACGATGCAGCGGGACAACGACGGCAATGTCCTCGCCTACCAGGGGATGGTCCACGATGTCACCGAGCGCAAGCGGACCGAGGAGGCCGCACTCCAGCAGACCCGGGACGTGGCGGTCCTGGAGGAGCGAAACCGCATGGCCCGGGAGATCCACGATACCCTGGCCCAGGGATTCACCGGAATCATCCTCCAGCTTGAGGCCGCGGAGCAGGTGTTGGACGTGGAAACCGGCGACGTCCAGTCCCACCTTGGGCGGGCCAAGGGCCTTGCCCGAGACAGCCTGCAGGAGGCCAGACGCTCGGTCTGGGGCCTGATTCCACATGCACTCGAGCAGCATTCGTTGGACCAGGCATTACGGGAGGAGGTCCGCCGGTGCGACCCGGCCGGCCGGATCGAGGGCTCGTTCATTCTTTCCGGGGAAAAGCGCGAGTTGCCACCCGATGTCCAGACCGCGCTTCTGCGAGTCTGCCAGGAGTCCCTGAACAACGTAAGGCGGCATGCCGGGGCCACCGAGGTTAGCGTCGGCCTGGAGTTCCATCCGGGGGCCGTCCGGCTGTACGTTCAGGATAACGGCGAGGGGTTCGATCCCAGCCGCGCGAAAGGGACCACCGAGCGCCAAGGGTTCGGGTTGACGGGCATGGAGCAGCGAGCCCGCCTGCTGGAAGGGAGTTTCCACGTGAAGAGTCAGAAAGGGAAAGGCACCCTCGTCCAGGTGGACATACCCACGAACTAGCCACGCGCTTGGTACAATTACAGCTTCGCCTCCTCACTCCACGGGGGAAAGCGAGTGGAAAAACAAATGGCTGTTGGTAGACTGGGAAGTGAAGCGGTTGAGCGGAAGACCCACCGCCCGCTTGGGTAACAGGTCATCAAAGCGACAACGAATTTTCCTGAGGGAACGGCAAATGGAAAAGATTGGGATCTTGATTGTTGACGACCACGCTGTGGTGCGCGACGGCCTGGTCGCGATGCTGGCGAGGCAGGGGGATTTCGCGGTGGTGGGTGAGGCCAAGAACGGGCTTGAGGCAGTGGAGAAGGCCGTCGCCTTACGGCCCGACGTGGTGCTGATGGACCTGCGCATGCCCGAGTTGGACGGTGTGGAGGCCATGCGCCGCATCCGCGCCGATGAGCCCGACGTCCGGTTCATCGTCCTCACCACCTATGACACCGACGAATACATCTTCGACGCCATCGAGGCCGGCGCCAAAGGCTATCTGCTTAAGGACGCGTCCAGGGAAGAGCTGTTCGATGCGATACGGGTAGTGCACCGTGGCGAGTCCTTGATTCAGCCGCAGGTGGTCTCCCGCGTGCTGGACCGGTTCGCCCAGCTTTCCCGTCAGGCGGCCCAGGGCGGCGGACCCCAGGCGCTCTCGGAAAGAGAGGTGGAGGTGCTACGGCTGATGGCCAAAGGGGCAGCTAACAAGGAAATCGCCGCCGGCCTCTTCATCAGTGAAAGCACGGTCAAGACTCACGTGACCAACATCTTCCAAAAGCTGGAAGTCAACCACCGAACGGAGGCGGTGACCAAGGCGATGGCCAAGGGCATCATCACGCTGTAGTCCTCCAAAGGTGCTAGGCTCCCTCGGCTGAAAGGCTGACCGCACGGTCAGCCTTTTTCTTGTGCTAAACCCGTCGCTTCTACTGATTACCCCGGCTCAATTTCGGGTTACTCTGAGGTAAGCCGCCGGCCAAGACGATGCCCAGAAAGCATGTAGGTATGCTTGGCCGACCGGGACCACCCATCCGGAACTCGACGGGGGTTGGTATGGCAACGCTGACAAGCTCACCACAACTCGACTACCCCGAGGCCTCCTGGGGCCACGGCAACCGGAAAAGGGACCCGTGGGTCAGAGCGGGGAAAAGTGTGCTGGCGGTTTTCAAGTTGCTCTCCGGGCCACCGGCCACCGACCGTGAGCGCACCCGGCGCGAGACGGCCCACGCGCAGGTTTCCAGGTATCAGAGCATGTCCGGCGTATGGAACCAGCGGTGCTAGGCGTCGGCACCTGGTAAGTTTTGGGACACCCTGGGCCTCGAAAGATCAGGGGTGCGAAATCGCTTCGGTGAACTCCTCTGGGGCCGGTTGTGAAGCCCTCGCCTCTCGGTAGGCTGGACCTTCACCTCCTCTTTGTGCGGTGCGATCCGTTCTTGTTTCACGTCTGGCACATCTGCGGCTGCCGCGTTGCCCAGCACCTTACGATACCGCCCGTAGTTGAAGTCTTCCCGGTTGACCCAAGTTGGGGTCGGCTCGGGCGCCACTGGAGGGTCGAACCTCAATGGGCCTAATTGTCTAGCGATAATCATTATTCCAGCCGATGCCGCAAGAACCGCGGACCAGTACATTGATGTCCAACCGGCTGACGGTTAAGACTAACAATGACCCGCTCCAGAACCTCGAAGAGACAGGGAGGCAACGATGCAGGCCAGAGTGATGTTGCTGACAGTCCAGGAAGGCAAGATCGATCAGCTGATCGACGTTGTGAAGGTGAACATAGACCCGCTTCTCCACCGGTTGGAAGGCTTTCACGCTGGGTTCGTGTTCACCGACGAGGCAACAAACCGGGCGTTGACCGTATCGATCTGGGACTCGGAAAAGTACATGCTCGCGAGTGAAAAATGTCCGGTCTACCTGGAGCAGATCGCCAAGCTCACCGCCCTCTTGCGAGAGCCACCCACCCCCCAGCACTTTGAAACCGCTATCTCCGCCTGGTTTGGGCCGGCCCGAGTTAGGGAAGGGCCTGCCAGGTTGCCGTGCCCCGATAGACCGGGCCTGCTCTCGTCCCTGAGGCCCCACCAGAACGGGCAGCAGCGAAGTGGATCGTGGACTCCGGCGGGACCACCGCCTGGTTCTCCCCAACCATCGATGGCAATGGCACTGGGCAGGTGAACACCGGCGGAGATGGCGATCAGGTCGCCCATGCGCCGCCTGGTTTGGGGCAGGATTGGGCCGGGGCCGAACAGTTCCAGGCCCTCGGCCTCGCCCACCGTGATGAGCAGGAACCGGTCCCCGAACCGCTCCCGAAACCGCGCGCGGACCCGCTCATGGGCGCCGTTGCGGAGGACCGGGAGTTCGCCTACCTGGCGCGAAGGCTGGAGTTCCATTCTCCCGCCCAGCTCGAAGCCGCCGTCGCCACTTGGATGGGCCTTGCCCGGGCGGTCTGGGACGACGGTGTTCCGGTCAGTCCGTAGCGACCTTCACCACACCGGCCCCGTTGATCCGGCCCAGCTTCAAAAGATGAAGGGCGCGGTTCACGTCCGGCAGCCCAAAGACCTGGACTCTGGTCTCGACCGGCACTTCCTCCGCCAGGGCCAGAAGCTCACGGGCGTCTCTGCGAGTGGCGTTGGCCACGCTCCGCACAGTGCGCTCGCCGTACAACAGCTCGTAGGGCATCTCCGGGATGGGACTCATGGTGATGCCCGCCAAGGCCAGGGTGCCGCCCCGCTTGAGCCTGCCGAGGGCCAGCGGCACCAGGCTCCCCGCCGGGGCGAAGATTATCGAGCTGTCCGGGTCCTCGGGGGGCATCTGAGCGGCCTGCCCGGCCCAGGCCGCGCCCAGAAGGACGGCCAGCTCCTGGTGGGCCGCCGACCTGGTGAACACCAGGACCCGGCAGCCCCAGTGACGGGCCACCTGGATGACGATGTGGGCCGAGGCCCCGAATCCGTACAGCCCTAGGACTCCTCCCGGCTGTATCCCGGAGAGACGGAGGGCCCGGTATCCGATGACGCCGCCGCACAGCAGTGGCGCAGCCTGCTCATCGGAGAAACCTTGGGGAAGCGGGTAGGTGAACGCCGCGGGCGCGACCACGTATTCAGCGTAGCCACCGTCCACGTGGCAGCCGGTGAACCGGCCGCCAGGGCAGAGGTTTTCGCGCCCGGACTCGCAGAAAGCGCACTCGCCGCAGGTGGAATTCAGCCATCCCACGCCGACCCGGTCCCCCGGCCTGGGTTGGCCAACCCCCTCACCAACCCGCTGGACTACTCCGACGATCTGGTGGCCCGGGACAACGGGCATCTTGGGGAGGGCAAGCTCCCCTTCCACGGTGTGCAGGTCGGTGTGACACAGGCCGCAAGCCCGGACCTGGATGAGGATTTCCCGGTCCCCCGGCTCGGGTACGGGAATCTCCACCGGCTCCAGTGGGGCCGTTTCGATTGGAGCAGTTTCACGAAGAAGCAAGGCCTTCATCTGCTTGACCACAGAGTCTCATTTTGAGGAACCGCGGCGTTCGATGCAAGGGGTTTCGAGCCGGTCCCCGTAGGACCTCCGGTCCACCCGGGCGGTACTCCAGGGGGAAACACCCCCATTGAGGCCCGGAAATTGCCACCGTGAACAAACTGACGTAGACTTCAGATGACCGGCAGCTTTCACCGTTCTACCGGGAACAAGACTTCCGGACCTCGGGGGTTACAATGAGTTGGGCTCTCCACCGTAGCCCGGGCCGGCCAATGGGAGCGAGCGGCGGCGGATATCGGCCTGCCACGCCGGGTCAGGTCACACGGGAGGCGGAATGCGCGTAGACATGCACGCTCACCACGTGCCGCCGGCGCTCCTCACGGCCATTGAGGAAGGCC
>CAJWBT010000069.1 GCA_913020235.1 uncultured Chloroflexota bacterium | reverse complement strand
AGTGCGTAGAAGACGTGCTCCGGCGCGCCGTTGAGCAGGAACCGCAGGTCGATTTTGTGCTTCTTCAGGGCATCGGAAAGGCCTGCCAGGCCGGCTCGGAATTTGGCGCCCTCCTCTTCCGAGGCGTAGAGGGGGCATTCCTCTGGGGTGTGAGTCACGGTCATATGGAAAAGCATACGAGCCTCCTGTGAGGGTTCCCTCTTCTCGTCACCCAGGCGCCGGTCTTTGCCGGCAGAACCACCCGGTCAGCCTGTCCTCTCGAACCGGCGTCTGCCCTCCGGGCCTCCCGCTTCACCGCCATAGTCAGCATTAACGGACGAACCAGGTGTCCAGCACCTTCTCGTACTCCGCTTTCTCCTGGTGGTATCGGGCCGACGGCGGCTCAAGGGTTATGCGAGGTCCGGGCGACGCGAAGAAGTTGCCACCGGCGAGTGCGGCCAGTCCACCTCCGATGTCCACGTGGCAGTGCCCCCGTCCGTCGTAGCCCAGCGTGGCCGGCTTGCCGGCGATGCTTGCCTCAATGCTCTGGGCGACCACTCCAGCCTCGGCCTAAGCGAACACTCCCGCTTTGGGCATGGGCATCATGTTCAGCAGCGTTATCGTGGTAACGTCTCCAATGGCGTACACGCGCGTATAGTCCGTCTTGAGGTCCTCAACGTCGGTGAGGACCTCAAGCGACTGCGGATGAACGGGGATGTACCCCGAGGAATCGGTCAGGCCTGCATCGATCACCACCTGCGGGGCCTTGTGGGGAGGTACTCCCACTAGAAGGTCATAAGACGCCTCCGCACCGTCAAACAGGATCTTTCGGGATGCCGGATCGATACTGGAAACCAGATGGTCGCCACCGTACATGATATCCCGCTCGGCCAACATGCCCAGGAGGGCATCCCCAACGTCCGGGCCGGCCACGGCCATGGGCCGCTTACCCGGCGTGTGAATGGTAATCTCCACCCGCTGCCTGATTCCCCTCTCGCGGAAGATCGAGTCCATCAGGAAACAGGCCTCATAGGGGGCTGCGGGACAACGGTAAGGCATGCGAGAGACCAGTACGGCAATCTTCCCGCCGTCGAACTCTGAGATGGCCCGCTGAAGCGCGTGGGCTCCGGTTGCTTCATATAGGTTGTAGGCTGACTCGGCGAAACCCGGCACGCCGTCGGGATTCAGGGAGGCCCCCAGGGCGATGACAAGATAGTCGCCGCGCAAGGTCTGTGAGTCGGTACGCACCTCGCGAGCGACCGGGTCTATCGTGCGTGCCTCTTCATGGACCCACTCGATTCCAGGGCGGGACATTTTCGACATCTGGCGCTCCGCGTCGGCCGGACTTTTCCACGCGCCCGTCATGATATTGAGGTTCGAGAGACACAACGAGAACGTTTCCTTCTTCTCGATCACCACCACTCGATGCTCGGATGCCAGCATGCCTCGTAAGCCATAGGCCAACGCCATGCCTCCCCAGCCCCCGCCCAGGATCAGGACCGTCTTGCCAGCCATCTTTAACCCCCTTGTGCCCGTTTGGTCAGAGAATTTTTGCATGCAGGAGCGTGACCTGTCCAGCCCATGGGTGTCAACGCAACCCTGTCTTGAACCGGGATTTCTAGCGGGCCCATCGAGCTGGGAGCGAAAGCAGGAGCGGTTCGCACCGGGCGGCGTCGCCTCGCTTACCCGGAACCTCGCTAGTGGCTTGGACTCAGGCCTGAGGACGCCACCATACCAGCCCCGGGGCCTGGGGCGGCGCGCCCCGGATGTAGAGGGTGCCGTCCACCTCTTCCAGCAGCTCCGGAAGCAGGCTCTCGAGCTTCGCCACTTGAGGGCTGCCCGGCGCCAGATACAGGCGGCGGGACAGCTGCTCCAACGCCTGCTGGTGATTATCGTAGCCTCTGGGAAGCCGGTGGGGCAGGGTTTCCACTTGAGGGCGTATCCCAAGTTGCGACAGGACCTCTTGATACTCGGAGAGACCGGGAAGGGGGATACGCTCCTCGCCGTGGATCTGCTTCCAGAGGGGGTATATCTGGGACTGGGGAGGGGCCGCGTACAGCACCACCAGCACGCGCTCCCTCGCGTGGGCTTCCAGCTTCCTTACGAAGAGTTCTACGTCGCGCACTATGTACATAACGTGGGCGCAGAGGACAATGTCAGCTGCTTCCACTTCGGCATCCTCCCAGGCCGCTTCTACCACTGAGACGTTCTGGATGGCATAGTCGGAGGTTTGCTGGCGCAGGACGGCGACCATGCTTGCCGAGGGTTCCACGGCGGTAACGTGTCGGCACCGGAGGGCCAGGGGCAATGCCAGCCTGCCGCCGCCGGCGCCAACGTCGATAGCCGTGCTGTGAGGCGCGATCTCCTGCAGCAGGCGGTTCACCAGGGGATCGTCGGTACGCCGGGGGTCGGCCTTGAACTGCTGAGCGTAGGGCCGCCAGTGGTCCTCCGGCGGCGGGACCGCCCCGCGCATCCTCTCGGACTGGGCGTGCTCTTCCTCTATCATGGCCTTCCACCGCTGGGTTGCCAGCATCTTTCCCTCCCCGGTAAGAGACTCCTCCCAAAAATCAGCCCGGCGCAATGGCTTCATTGTACTTGGCCCGAGGTTTCCCCTCAATGCGCCGGCGGCTCCCGCAGTGACGCCCCAGGCCACCAACAAGTTCTTCAAACCGCCGCTCTCTTAAAGGGGCCTGGGGAGACTTCTTTGGCCAAAGAAATCTCCCCAGAAACGCACGGCCCGCCAGAACCGGCGCAGGTTGGAGGTAAAACGCTCGCGGGCGGTAG
Organism: uncultured Chloroflexota bacterium; assembly: GCA_913020235.1. The sequence continues at coordinate 6,742 of CAJWBT010000069.1, read as the reverse complement.
AATAGAGGCGGCGGCGGCGAAAAAGGAGCGGCCCAATGGATCTACGCATTCTCGGCGTCGGCTTGCTCGTCACGGGACTTATCTTGGTGGCCTGCGACGCCCCAGAGCAGGACCCAGTGCGCCCAACGTCACCGGGAACAACGCCGCTCCCCACCGGAGCCTCGGCCGCGCCACCGCTACGGCCGATGGGGATCGAGCGGGCGTTTCCGAGTCTGACGTTCCGGCGTCTGACGAACCTGGTCCAACCCGACGGCGGAGGGGACCGGATCTTTGTCTCCGAGCAAGGGGGGCAGGTCCGCGTCTTCCCGGACCGCCAGCAGGCGGCGGAGTCCCAGGTTTTTCTGGACATCGGCGACCGGGTCCGCAACAAGGACAACGAAGAGGGCCTACTTGGGTTGGCATTTGATCCCCGCTTCGGAGAGTCCGGCCACTTCTACGTGTACTATTCCGCCTCCAGCCCCCGGCGCTCGGTGATCTCCAGGTTCTCGGTAAGTGCTGAGGAGCCCGGCGCGGCCGATGCGGATACTGAACTTGTCATTATGGAGATACCCCAGCCATACGGGAACCACAACGGCGGCCAGCTGGCCTTCGGGCCCGATGGCTACCTGTACATTGGCCTGGGAGACGGCGGCAAGGGCGGTGACCCCCACGGCAACGGGCAGGACCCCGGAACACTCCTGGGCTCGATACTGCGAATCGACGTGGCCGGGGCGTCGGAGCAGCCAAGGTACCGTATACCCCCGGATAATCCCTTTGCCGGGGTTGACGGCGCCCGAGGGGAGGTCTGGGCCTACGGGCTGCGGAACCCGTGGCGCTTCTCCTTCGACCCACAGGACGGCCTGATATGGGCCGGCGACGTTGGCCAAAACACCTGGGAGGAGATCAACCAGGTACAGAAGGGGCAGAACTACGGCTGGAACGTCATGGAGGGAGCCCATTGCTTTTCACCAAGGACCGATTGCGAGGGCGCCGGCCTGGAGCCGCCCTTGATCGAATACAGCAGCGACGAGGGTTGCTCCGTCATCGGCGGGTACGTGTATCAAGGCTCCAGGCTGCCTACGCTGGCCGGGGCCTACGTCTACGGTGACTATTGCGCCGGCTCCGTATGGGGCCTCCGGCACGACGGCTCATCAGTAACCGAGCGTGTACTACTGGTGGACTCCGGCGTACTCATCACGTCATTTGGCAGGGACCGGACCGGCAACCTATACATCCTCTCCCGTACCTCGGGTATTTACCGTCTTACCTCGGCTCAGTAGGCATCTCCCCTCACATTACCGGCCCGGATGAGGGCAGGCCCCCATCATTCCGAGGGAAAACCGGCCTAGCAGGCCGGTTTTTAGGGCGTGCACGAATACCTGATGGGTTAACCCCCTTGTCGCTCTTGGGAGCAGGCTTGCACCGGTTTGCGTGCTCACCTGATGGGACTAACCTCCCCCGCCCTCTAAACTCACTGCAGTAAGCAAAAGTTCTTGGGGCGAGGGCTCCCGATGAAGTGGGGCCGAGCCGATGGCCCACTGCCATAGCAACTGCTCAGACCCATGTGTGCCGGGTTCAACGGACTTGGAGGAGGCGACAACCGGGTATGACTATGACGAAGAGAACACGCACGGTGTGTATAGAGGACATCCGCATCCCGTCCCTGCCGGGCGTTCAACTGGAGGACGCCGCCGGTCTTGCCCATCGGGGCGGCAGCGGTGGGGAAAGGGATCGGCAAATCTATCCCATCGGTCAACATCCTTCATTGATTGTGTATGGCGGTCCCCACGACGGAGCGGCCATACCCATTCTGAAACGCAACCTTACCATGGGAAGTCTCCCGGACAACGACATCGTCGTCGATGGAGCCGGAGTCGCCCGCAGGCACGCTGAGATCTTCGAGTCACGTACCGGCTATTTCCTTCGGGACCTGGGTGTTGCGAACCCCACTTTCGTCAACCGTCACGACATCGGCGGAATCGAACAACTGTTGAATCACGGCGACCGGATTCAGCTGGCTGACAGCACTATTCTCCACGTATTTACCTATGAAATAAGCGTCTCACTCGATCCAACGTTGCCTCCAATCCCCGGGGCGCTCCCCGACGTCTTATCCGGGCTGGCCGGCCCGCCGGACGCCGGAAACGGATTTGGCTATTCTACTGAAATAGAGAGAATGCCAGACGATCGTGCCGACCGCATTGAAAGTCTGGCCCGTCCCGTCGAAGCCGAGCTTTACGAAGGTGCGGTGCGGCTGGACGTGGGAATAGAGGGCGGTATCTGGCGGGTGGCCAACTTCGTCACCGAGCTGCGCGGCAACACCCAGCTCCGCGTATTGCGGCTGCTGAGCAACCCCCCGAAGAATGTGGAAAGCTGGCTGTCTCTCCGGGAGCCGATCCCGTTGGAGGAAATGCTGGGCCAGATGGAAGAGGTATCCCAAGTGAGCGTGGCCCCGAGGCATGAGGCCGACTCGCCGGACCAGGAGCAAATCATCCAGGTGCGGCTGAATTGGGACCTGCGCCGGGACCGCTCGCCAGGCGGGGAGTGACCCGATAGGAGTTCGGCAGCTCCCCAATCACAGTCCTTTCTGTCTCGCCCGGCGATGGAGTGCCACCTGAGCGAGGCGGGAAAGCCGGGTCTCGGCAAAGGGGCACTGCAATTACCGCCCCAACGCTGCGGCGTCCTGCCGGCCGCCGGCGGGACATCCACGGTGAATGAGCCCGGTGGCGTCTAGCCTGATGCCGGGGCCGCGATCTTCCCAAAAGTCTTCGGTGATGTCTCTTCCCGGAACGAGAGCCGCTCCGCCAGTGGCTCCCATCCCCGGCCGGTGTCCAGCTCTACGCCCAGGCCATCGGCTATCCGCACCATGTAGCTGTAGAATGCCGTTATGTGGACGATGTCCACGATGTCCTCGTCGGTCCACCCGGCCTCCCGAAGCACCTCGACAAACTCCGCCTTCATGTTGGCTGGGTCGAGCGTGAGGAGTTCTGCGAACTCCAGCATGGCGACCTGTTTGGGTGTGAGGCCGGCGTTCCGGTAGTCGTCTCCCAACTTCCCGGCCAGCTGGGACTCCGAGTCCTCGGCACGCAGAGCCTCTGCGTGGGCCAAAGTTCAATACTGGCAGTGGTTGAGGTTCGAGACCACCGTGGCGATCATCTGGCGCTCCGCGGGAGACAGGCCCGACTCACTGGCCATTACCGAGCGGTTGTGGGCGAACAGTGTTTTCATCAGGTGGGGGCGTATGCTGCTGACCGCCTGGACGTTCGAGATAGTGCCTCTGGCCTGGAGGACCTGGTCAAACGCGGATTTCAGCTCTCCGGTGGCCTCGTGGTAGGGGACGGTTCGCACGTATGGCATAACAATGCCTCCGGTCAGATCAAGTTTCTGTCACCGGCCTCCGGTGTCTCCAAGCGAAAGCGAGCACTGGCAACGCAGGGCCGGACCGCGTGCCGGGTAAGATGCTTCTTTGGCTGCCGGGGGTATCTACCAATCCACCCGAAACGCCGTGGGCTAAGCGTACCATAGGCGATGACCGGTGGTGAGAAAACAGCACAAAGGTTGCAGGAAAGATTTGGGCGACTCTTGGTTACGCTATCCGAGACCTGGACCGTGTGGACCATCGACCCGTTACTTGGCCTGCGAACCCCAAACCAAGAGCCGGGGTCAAGTGCATCCCGCTCCTGAGGAATCCCACCCCGTGCGGGGCGACGCGTAGGCAATGCGAATCCGGCGCCACGGCACTGCTGACCACAATGGGCCCCACCTTCGCTTTCAGCATGACGGTCTCGTGAAGAACCTGGCCGCCGGCAAATCTGCCGGCCCCGGGAAGCATCAAAATCACTAGCCAAACAGTCTTGGCATACTGGTGCAGGGACCCCGGCGCTCGGCCACAACCGCAGTTGCTGATGAGAGCAGTGAGCCCTATGAATCTGTTACCTGAGGTGCACCTCGGCATGTTACCGTCCAGACTAGCCATCCGGAGGGGTATGCCCCCGGCTTTTAGAGGGTTATCGTTGCGGGATGTCAACATCTGGCGGCGGCTGGTATTGCCGGTCCTGGTTGCCGGTGTCGCGCTTTCCACGGCTTTCGTTGGCGCCGTCATAATCGGAAGCGGCGACGGGATTGACGGCGTCAACGGGTTCGTCGAATCCCTTTCAGGAGATTCCAGCTCGCTCTTGGGAGACCTGGGGCTCCTGGCCCCGCTGGGTTTTGCCTTCGCCGCGGGAATGGCGTCGGCGGTCAACCCTTGCGGGTTCGCCATGCTGCCGGCATACCTGGGTCTCTACCTGGGCTCCGACGATGAAGGCAAAGAAAATGTGAAGCCAATCCAGCATCTGGGCCGGGCGTTGCTGGTGGGGGGATCGGTCACCGCGGGGTTCGTGGTGCTGTTCGGCGTGGCGGGCTCGGTCATCAAGCTGGGGGCCACCTCGTTTGTGGTCGACATTCTTCCCTGGCTCGGCCTGTTTGTCGGGATCTTGCTGGCCATTGCCGGCTCATATCTGGTCGGCGGTGGCAAGCTGTACAGTGGATTGGCCGCCCGCGCCGCGACCCGCATGGGAGACCCCGCGAAGGTGAGCCCCCGCGGGTACTTCATGTTCGGCCTCAGCTATGGCACCGCGTCCCTGAGCTGCACGCTGCCTATCTTCCTGGCGGTGGTGGGCACCAGCCTGACGATAACCAACATTCTCCCTTCCCTGGGTCAGTTCCTGCTCTACGCCCTGGGAATGGGGTTTGTCATAATGATGCTGACCCTGGGAAGGGCGTTTTTCAAGGGCGCCATGACCCGTGCGCTGCGCAAAGCCCTCCCTTACATTCAGCCGGTCGGTTCCTGGCTGATGGTGGTGGCCGGCGCCTACATCGTTTTCTACTGGCTGACCATCGGCGGTCTGCTGTAGGGCCGTACCTCGTCACCCCACGGCAACTATTTGCGGGCGCCCTCCCCCTGCGGGTGCGAGACAAGCGCCCTGGCAAATCTCCGAGGCTCCAGCCGGAGCGGTCTCCGAGCGGGGTTCGGGCGTCCCCGGAAACGGTCGCCGGTGGCAGGCACGAAACATAAGCTACTGGTTTCATTTGCCGGCCTGGCCGCCGTCGTCCGCGGCAACCACCTCTGGTTTGCGTCGGGCGCATTCGAGCCGGACACCGTCATCTACCAGGGACCGGGCTAATACTCGGTCAACTTGGTTTCGACAGGATGTCATTCCGAGGAGCGGAGCGACGAGGAATCTCAGCGTAACAATGAGATTCTTCGCTTCGTTCAGAATGGCATCTATCAATTCAGGTTGACTGAGCCCTAGCCGGCCTGGCTGCCTCGCCCCCCCTCGCCCGCAGCCCACTCGCATCTCCGGATAGCCGATGCCTTGGCCCCTGCCTCACCTCCGTGTCACCCGCTTGCCGCCCTTTGCCGCCCAGGTTAGAATAGGCCAACTCGCTAGATGGGAGTGATTATCATGTACGAAAAAACCATGCTAAGCCTGGACCAGGTCCAAAAAGCGATGTCGGCCATGCTGGCCAAGGCCAACGCTGAGCCGGGCCGGCCCGTGGCTATCGTCATCGTGGACGACGTGGGCGACCTGATCAGCTACGCCCGGATGGACCGGTGCCGGAAGATCCCGCAGCGGATGGCCATACGCAAGGCGTACACCTGCGCCCTCTCGGGCCAGGACTCCAGGGAGTACGCCGAGCGGCTGCAGAGCCAGGGCCGCACCGTCGCCGAGATGGGTGACCCAATGCTGGCCGCGGTCCAGGGTGGTGTGGTGGTGCTGCAACCGGGGACCGGCTCCATCATGGGCGGCATCGGCGTCAGCGGCCTGGCGGCCCAGGAAGACGAAGACATTGCCAAGCTGGGGCTCCAGGCTCTGGGGCTTTAAGACAGCTATCAGCCTTCAGCGGTCAGCCCCCGGAAAATCCCCCTGTTTCCCCCTTTATAAAGGGGGACTAAGGGGGATTTGAGCAGGCTGATTCCTCGAGGAGATGTCATGGCCAATCCCCGCGCCGAGTACTCGCCTATTCTCCACCGGAAGCCGCTGCGGTTGCCCGGCAACGCCCGGATCGCCGTCTGGCCGGTCATCAACGTCGAAGAGTGGGACATCAACGCGCCCATGGCCCGGACCGTGATGCCCAACCCCCAGGGAGTCGGTCTCATTCCCGACATCCCCAACTTCGGCTGGTTCGACTACGGCCTTCGGGTGGGCTTCTGGCGGCTGAAGCAGGTGCTGGACCGCCACGGGGTCCGGGCCACCCTCAGCCTCAACGCGTCCGTCTGCCTCAGCTATCCCCAGATTGTGCGGGAGAGCCTGGAGTCCGGCTGGGAGATTCTGGGCCACGGATTCACGCAGCGGGTCATCAACAGCGAGCCCGACGAGCGGGAAGTGATCCGCCGCAGCATCAGTACCATCAAGGAGTTCACCGGCAACGCTCCCCGAGGTTGGATGGGACCCGGTCTGGCCGAAACCTTCGATACCCCTGACATCCTGGTTGAAGAGGGAATCGAGTACCTGTGCGACTGGTGCAACGATGACCAGCCCTACGAGATGAAGGTCAAGAGCGGACGCTTGGTGGCGATCCCCTATACCGTGGAACTCAACGACATTCCTATCTACCTGGTGCAGCACCACAGCTCCCCGGAGATTTTTCAGCGGGCCCGCGACCAGTTTGATACCCTGTACCGGGAAGGGGCCGAAAGCGCCCGCGTTATGGCCATTTCCACCCACCCCTACATCACCGGCGCACCCCACCGCATCAAGTACTATGACATGATCTTCGA
>CAJWBT010000068.1 GCA_913020235.1 uncultured Chloroflexota bacterium | reverse complement strand
ACGTGGTCATGGATGCGTGGGAGAACTCGGACCTGGACCCGTTGCCCATGCCCTTACAGGGAGCCCTGATGGAAGACCTGGTGGACGCGGCGCACAATGCGGGACGCAACGATTTGATAAACAACCCGGCGGGGCAGATCAGTGGAATGCTCAAGGAATCCAAACCTGCGGCCAGGATAATGGAGGAGTTGGTCCGGGGCGCTGTGGAGGTGCTGCAAAGGTTGCAGGGCTTCGCAGTGATGACCTAGGATAGGCCCCGGCCTGTAGCGGTTGACCGCCAAGGGCGGAATCAGGGTCTCAGCGGTCCCTCCCTTCTCCGCAGCCGAATCCTGCTCCGGACCTCAGCCTCGGGGAAGGCCCAGACCCCGGCTGGCGATGATGTTCCGCTGGACTTCGGAGGTCCCCCCGCCGATCGTGTGGGAGAAGCTGAGCAGCCAATTTTCCTGGACCCGGCCCCTGAGGGGCGCCCACTTCTCGCCCCTGCCCAGCGCTCCGTACAGACCCAGGATCTCCATCCCCGCCACCGTCGCCCGGTGGAGCGTCTCGCTCCCGAACAGCTTGCTCATGGACGCCTCTTTGTTGGGCACCAGTCCCTCACCCTGCATGTAGGCTACGTTGTAGGCCAATAGGCGGGCCACTTCGCACTCGATGAACCCGTCGGCCAGCAGGTTGCGCACCCAGGGGGTCTCGACCAAAGGCCGGCCGTTTCGCGTGGTCTCGGCGGCGTACCCCCGCACGTCGTCCATCAACCGGTGGGCCCAGGCCGAATAGTCGATGGCGGACCGTTCGAAGTCCAGCAGGGTCACGGCCACATACCAGCCCCGGTCCTCCTCACCCACCACGTTCCTGCGAGGCACCCGGACATTGTCGAAGATTACCTGGTTGAATTCCTGGCCGCCGGCCATGTTGGTGATGAGCCGCACCTCAATGCCCGGGGTCTTCATGTCCACCAGGATAAAGCTGATTCCCCGGTGCTTGGGAGCGTCGGGTTCGGTGCGGGTCAGCAGCATTATCCAATCCGCCCGGTGGGCCAGGGTAGTCCAAATCTTGCTGCCGTTGATTACGAAGTCGTCGCCATCCCGGACGGCGCGGGTGCTGAGGGAGGCCAGGTCCGACCCCGATTCCGGCTCGCTGAACCCCTGGCACCAATTGATTTCACCTTCGGCGACCCCGGGAAGATGGGCCTGCCGCTGTTCCTCGGTGCCATTAATCATCAACGTGGGGGCCAGCATCCGGACTCCGAATATGTCCCGCCCCGGAGCCCGCAGGTAGGTCATCTCCTCGTTGAAGATGGCATTGCGCACCGGCGAGGCGTCCTGACCGCCGTACGACTCTGGCCAGTGCATGGTCAGCCAGCCCCTGCCCGCCAACTTCTTGCGTATATGCCGGGTAAGGTCCCAATCGTGGTCATCAGGCCACCGGCCTGGGCCCTCCCAATCGGAGGGAAGCTCCGCTCCGACAAATTCTCGGAGTTCCCGGCGAAAAGTGTCATCTTCCGGGCTGAACTTGAAATCCACGGCGAATCTCCTGTTCGAGTAATAGGGTGCACCCACGGTTTGGTTGCAGGGCGGCGGACCTTCAGACTCGGCCGCTCCCGGGACCCAATGCCCCAAAAGCCTTGAGGCCCGCCTGATGGGCGCTGCGTGATTCATGGCCACAGCCAACGTGCCATCTCCGACGAGGGCCATCGTAGTATCTCTGTCGAACGCCGTCAACCATACTGGCGAGGCCTAGTACTCAGTCGACTTGGTTTTGACAGGATGTCATTCTGAGGAGCGGAGCGACGTAGAATCTCAGCGTATCAACGAGATTCTACGCTTCGCTCATAATGACAACGATCAGTTTCAAGTTGACGGAGTACCAGGACATCGTTTGACGCGGAATGAAGGAACCCTTGGCCACGCATGCACCCTCATCGAAGTTCTTCCGCGCCGGTTTTTTGCTACTGTTTCGGAGATTTGGGCGCTTGGCGGAAACCGGAAGGGGGCTGCCTTCTGCGGCCGTGAGTGGGGAAACTGGTTCAAAAACCTTGGGGACGGTTTGCCGCGCAGGCGAAGCCTTGCTGGCCTGGCCTCCGCGAGTCACCCCGCACGGGCCTTCACGGTGTCCTGCACCGTCCGAATGATGTCCCGGTGGTCGGTGCCAGGGCCAAACACCGCGGATACACCCATGGCCTTCAATGCCGGGATGTCTAGCTGCGGGATGATACCCCCGACTATCACGGTGATGTCGTCCAGCCCTTGCTCTTCGAGAAGCCGGAGAATCCGCCGGCAATGCTCTTTGTGAGAGCCGGAAAGGAAGCTCAGGCCGATGACATCGACATCCTCCTGAAGGGCTGCCGCAACCACCATCTCCGGGGACTGGCGAGGCCCGGTATACACCACCTCCATGCCCGCGTCCCGCAGGATGCGGGCCACAAGTTTGGCGCCCATCTCATGGCCGTCGAGGCCGGGCTTGGCCACCAGGACCCGAATAGGTTGCGCCCGGCTTGGTTGCAATGGAGTGGTCATGGTCCCTGAGCCCCCCATCTAGAAAGTGCCCGAAGAGACGTGCTCGCCAAAGGCAGCGCGCATGACGTCAAAGATCTCTCCCACGGTGCAGGACGCCCGCACCGCGTCCAGCATGGCGGGAACGGTGTTGTAATGGTGATCCTCCACCTTCCGTTGGCAAGCGTCCCGCAACCGGGCCAGCGTTTTCTTCGCCAGGGCGCCGTCCCGCTCCCAGCGGAGCCTCACGACGCGCTGGACCTGGCGCTGCTCCGTCTCCGGATGGACCTGGAAGATGGGCACGGGTTGCTCTTCCTCCTCCCTGAATTGGTTAACTCCGATGACGACCCGTTCTCCGAAATCCACCTGCCGCTGATACCGGACCGTCCCCTCGACCATCTTCCTGTCGTAGAAGCCCGCCTCGATGGCGGGGATGGCTCCGCCCATGCCTTCCACCTGGTCAAGGATGAGGCGGGCCTCCTCTTCAAGCTTGGAGGTCAGGTCCTCGAGGAAGTAGGAGCCGGCCAGGGGGTCCACCGTGTTGGTGATACCGCTTTCGTGGTGGATGATCTGTTTGGTGAGCTGGGCTACACGGGTAGACTCGTAGGTCGGCAGGGCCAGCGCCTCGTCATAGGCGGGGGCCCAGATATGCTCCACGCCACCCAGCATGGCCGCCAGGACGTGAAGGGTACTGCGAACCACGTTGTTGAGGGGCTGCTGGGCGGTCATGCGATGTCCGGCGGTGTACGTGGAAAGACGCAGCCCGGCGATATTGGGGTCTTCGACGTTGTACCGCTCTTTGATGAGCTTGGCAAAGAGCCGCCTCGTGGCGCGGAACTTGGCTACCTCCTCGAAGATGTCCCCCTCGGTGGACATGTGAAGGTCCATGGTGGGCACCAGCTGATCCAGCTTCAGCCCACGCGCCAAGCCCGCCTCCACGTAGGTGAGAAAGTTGGCGATGCCAAAAGCCGTCTCCTCCGCCGGACCCACGCCGCCCCACCGGACCTGGGTGCTGCACACGTACTGGGGGACCCACCCGGGCAGATTCTGTATGACGTACTCCACCACATCCATGGACAGCTCCACGGCCATGCGGATGTCGAAGATGTAGGTACCCCGCCCCGTGTACTCCTTCAGCGGATCGTTCTGAAGACGCACCCGCATCCGCCGCGGGTCATAGCCTTTCGCCTGGCCGACCGCCTGGAACAGGGCCACGACGTAGGGTCCGATGCAGTTCCCCACGGTGCTGATGCCTACCCGGTCCAGAGGAATGCCCTCCAACAGCTCCTCGGCGTCCCGGAGGGAGCCGACGGCCACCCCCACCTTTCCCGCCTCCCCTGCCGCCATGGGGTGGTCCGGGTCGTAGCCGAGCTGGGTTGGCAGGTCCATGGCCATGGTCAGCGAGGTGGCGCCGTGGGCGAGCAGCTGACGGTACCGCTGGTTGGCGTCCTCGCCGCCGCCATAGCCTGTGTAGAAGTCGTGGGCCCACTCGAAGTTCCGGTAGCCCGCGGCATACCGGCCCCGGGTGAAGGGGTACTGTCCCGGAAACCCGATGTCCCGCAGATAGTCCTTGTGTTCATCGCTGGCCGGGGTGTACAGCCGCTCGACCGGGAGTTCCCCGCCCAGGGTGCGGAACTCCGGTCTCTTTTCCGGCTTCCCCTCCAGCTCCTCCTTGAGCGTCGATTGCTCCCACCGCTGTTTAGCCTCCGCCAGGTCAAGGGCGAATGCCTGGCCCTTGCCGGCGGAGCGTGTCTTCTTTTTGGCCTGCCGTACCATAGTCATCTCCCAAGGGCCGTCAGAGGCAGGATGATTCGCGCCCCCGGCCACCGGCCTTAGCCTGTTTCTACGAGTTCGATAAATCTCAGTACATGGGCAGCTAGGAGGTCTGGAATCTCCACCTTCATGTTGTGCCCCACGCCATCGAAGGTTTGCAGGGTGGATTTTGGCATTTGCCGGGCCATAAGGTGCTGCATTTCCAGGGGTGTAATCTCGTCCCGAGAGGCGGCCAAAATCAAGGTTGGCACCGGAATCCTGGGCAACAGAGGAGTGAGGTCTTCCCGCATGAGACATTCCTGAAGTGCCAGTACCACATCTGCCGGAGTCTTACCGCCTTCCGATGCGTACCACTCAACGAGTCCAGGGTCCGCCTGGGGACCAAACCGCTTCTGGGCATCGGATAGAAGCCACGCCTTGGTACCCGACTCTTCTAAGGTCCGCCGCCATGCACCGGCGTCGACGCTGGTTCCTGTCTGGGCAAGTTTTGGCGTGGACGCCACCAGGATAAGGCTGTGCAGCCGATGAGGAAAGTCATGGGCGAAGCGGAGGCTTACTATGCCACCGGCGGAGGCTCCCACCAGGTGTACTTTGTGAATCTCCAGGCTATCCATTACCGAAGCGATGTCGGCGCTCAATTGCTGCAGCGAGAATTGCCCGCCGGGCGGGGGCGGCGTCTTGCCGTGGCCGCGCATGTCGAAGCGTAAGACCCGGTTATGTCGTGCCAGGCTCGGCACCCAGGCTCGCCAGCGATGCAGGTTCCCCGCTGCCGAATGGTGCAACAAGATATGTCCGGGAGCCCGCCAGGGGTCGGCATAGTCGTCCACGTGGTAGTGGAACCGGCTCCCATTCACGTCCATGTATGGCATTTGTTCGATCTCTTTTGCCGGGCGTCTGCCGGCTTGGTGATCCGTACGGGCTCCGTGTGCCCGGCGGCGCTAGCGATCTGTCCTGCAAATATCTTCACATCGGCGGAATTGGGCGATATTCCCTCACCACTGTCTTTCCGGCGAAAGCCGGAATCCAGAGAAGCGTTAGCTGCATCCCACTTCCGCGGAAGGGCCGGAAAGACGGACCGGGCATCAAGCCATTTACAAGACACCAGACTAGCGCATCACCCGGCGAAAGAAGGCCAGAGCGTTGCCCCCGGTTAGCTTCTTTACATCTTCATCCGAGTAGCCTCTCCGTATGAGGCCACGGATGATGTTCTTGCCATCGGCCGGTGATTCCAGGCCGTCAAGGTAGGGCGCCGGGCACTGTCCTGGACCGTCCCGTCCCAGCATGACCCGGTGAAACGCCACATGGTCACCAACGTTCGTGTCCGTTCCGATTCCCACGTAGTCCACTCCCACCAACCGCACCATATAGTCGTAGTGGTCGAGCACGCAGTCGATGTCCTGTTCCGGGTCGTCGCTCAGAGCGTTGGGCACGGCGGTGATGGCGATGAGGCCGCCTTTTTCGGCGCAGGCCGTCAGCTCCTCATCTTTACGGGTCCTGGCGGTGGGCCTCAAGGTGTAGGCGGCGTTGTGGCTGAAGGTGACCGGGGTCCGGGAAAACTGAATGGCGTCCATCGCGGTCCGGAAGGAGGCGTGGGAGAGGTCGATCGCCATCCCTAGCTGGTTCATCCGGTCCACCACTTCGATCCCGAACTCACTGAGCCCTCCGGCGTTACGCTCGTAGAGGCCATCGCCGATGAAGTTCTTGCGATTGTAGGTGAGGCCGGCCATCCGGATGCCCATACCGTGGAAGGTGTCTACATGGTCCAACTCGCTACCGATGGCCAGGTGCTCCAGGGTAGGCAGGAATCCCACCGTGCCCTGCTGCTTCGCGGCCTCGATCTGGTCCGCGTTGCCCACCTGCACCGCCTTATCCGTGAGGTGCAAGTCCGACAGCATGAGGCCGACTTCGGCCAGCAGGTCGTCGAACCTGGTATACGACATATCGTGGGTATTGACAAACCCCCTGAAGGCGTTGGACGTGGCAACCGCCGTCCACCCGCCGTGCCTCACCGCGTTATACCCCCACTTGTACTTGTTGCCGCGGAGAAGCTCTACAAGACGAGTCATGTCCTCCGGGCACACGAAGGGGTGCTGGTGGACATCGATCATTATCGTCTCGTCCAGGAGTCGCTGGTAGCGAACCTCCTGCGCGGCATCCAGCGGCACCGTCATGGACGGGACGCGGTCTATCTCCTTTGCCAACGGGATCCCAACTGCCGCCATCGCCTGCCCTCCTTCTATCTATCTCCGAGCCACTGGTTTCACCCGGTTCAGGCCGGCCGGCCCCTTCAGCCCCGCCTCTTGCCCATCACCATACCGGGTGTCCCCGGCCCTGGGAAGTATAAGCCCCCCGGCAGTGTCCGCACCGGCAGGGAGGGCCTGGGTCCTACTGGCTTAGCATGGCGTTGGTATGTTCCTCCAGAACGCCCCGGGTCAACAACCCGGTCCAGGTCTTGAAGATCGCTCCGTCGGCGTCGATGAACACGGTGGTAGGCATTCCCAGCACCTCGTACCTGGGGACCACGCTGGCGTCCTCGGTGAACCCCGCGGGGTAGGTGACTTCCAGCTCTTGCAACAGGCTTATTGCGTCACTCGTGGAGCCCAGGCCCGTGAACTGCCCAATGTCGATGCCAACCAGAAGGACCCGGTCCTTGTACTCCTCATAGAAGAGCTGCAGGTCCGGCATCTCGGCGCGGCACGGGGGGCACAGCCCGGCCCAGAAGTTGAGGACGACAGGTTTGCCCCGCAGCTGCCCAACTTCCATCTCCCTGGCTCCCAACTCGGCCTCGCCCTGGTACAGGGCAAAGGAGAAATTGGGGGCCGGTTCAACATTTTCGCCGTTGCCGCCACCGCACCCGCCGAAAATAACCGCCGAAACCGCGAGAACCGCGGCGATGCCGGCCGCCAGTCCGCACCGCAACGGGGCTGGCGCAGCTGAATCGAACACCGGCCCACCCGCTGTCTGGATCGTCACTGTTGGACCTCCCAACCCTTCGACACATGACCCCGAAACCTCTTGATCCGCCCGGTTGAGCTAGCAGGGTTTGCGCCTACCGCTCGACCCGCCCAGGCGAGCGAAATCCCCCTGTATCCCCCTTTTAGAAAGGGGGACTGCGGGGGTTTTAGTCGTCGCGAGTTTTGCTAATGTAAGGTTTAAGAGGTTGTGCCTGAGTCCGTAGGGGTTGGTCCTCACGCGGCGTTTTCATGCCAAATTCTTGTCCCGGCGAGGGCTGCCATTACGCACCCCCGAAAGGCAACGACACGGAATCCGGGCGCGCGCTGCCGTCGCCGGACGGGTCACCCAGGGCGCCGACGGCTTCCTCCCGCGCCAGGGATTGAAGCCTGGCCTGGAACACCAGAAACCGCTCCAGCACCTTGGTAAGCCGGGAAAGCCACTGGTCCCCCAAGCGCCGAAGGGGCATATGGATCTGCTTGTGGCCGACGATGACCGAGGGGCCCAGGGCCCGCTGGAGAGGAGTCCTGGCGCCGCCCACCGAAGAGCGCAGCGTCAGAACAATCGCTTCTCCGTTCTGCTGCATGGACTCAACGCCGACGCTGGCGCCCAGGGCCCTCAGGTCGGCCAGAAGCAGCAGGCTTTCCACCTCCGGGGGTACCGGGCCGAACCGGTCCTGCAGCTCGTCCCGAAGCTCCGGCACACCTCGCCGTTCTGCGATACGAGCAACCTGCTGGTAAACGGCCAGGCGGGTGGGCATGTGCGCGATGTAGCTCTCCGGGATGCGGGCTTGGAGGGGCAGCTCCAGTCGAGGCAGGTCCGCATTGTCTTGTATGGGCGCCACGGCTTCCCGGCCTTGTTCCTCGGCCAACTCTCGGACCGCTTCCTGGAGCAGCTGGCTGTAGAGGTCCAGGCCCACTTCCTGGATGTGGCCGCTTTGGGCCGCGCCCAGCAGGTTGCCCGCGCCGCGTATCTCCAGGTCACGCATTGCGATGCGGAAACCGGAGCCCAGATCGGATGCTTCCAGAATGGCCTGGACCCTCCGCTCCGCCGCCACGGTAATGCGCCGGCCCCGGGGGATGAGCAGGTAGGCGTAAGCCCGGTGGTCGCCCCGGCCCACCCTTCCCCGGAGCTGGTATAGCTGGGATAGGCCGAACCGGTCGGCCCGGTCAACGATCAACGTATTCACGTTGGGCATGTCCAGACCGGACTCGATGATGGTGGTGCACATCAGCACGTCGGCCTCGCCTCTGGAAAAAGCCACCATTACGTCTTCCAGGTCCGCCTCGGCCATCTGGCCGTGAGCAACCAGGATACGTGCCTGGGGCACCAGCTCGCCAATCTGGGCCGCCGTCTGCTGGATGGTCCTGACCCGGTTATGCAGGAAGAAGACCTGGCCGTTACGTTCGACCTCCCGGAGAATGGCCTCCTTTATGACGTCCTCGCTGTACTCGGAGACGAAGGTCTTCACCGGCAGGCGCGCCTCAGGGGGGGTGTCCATGGTGCTCAGGTCCCGGATGCCGGAGAGGGCCTGGTTCAGGGTGCGCGGGATCGGAGTGGCGCTCAGGGTCAGAACATCCACCTCCCGCCGGAGCTTTTTCAGCCGCTCCTTATGGCCGACCCCGAAGCGGTGCTCTTCGTCGACCACCGCCAGGCCCAGATTCTTGAACTGGATGTCCTTCTGCAGCAGGCGGTGGGTACCGATTACAATGTCGACCCTGCCGTCTTTCAGCCCCTCGACGACCTCCTGCTGCTCATTGCGCGTCCGGAACCGGCTGAGCACCTCGACCCGCACCGGAAAGGGGGCCAAGCGCTCGCTGAAGGTAACGTAATGCTGCTGGGCCAGCACGGTGGTAGGGACCAGAAGGCCGACTTGCATACCGTCGTTCACGGTCTTGAAAGCGGCCCGCAACGCAACCTCGGTCTTGCCATAGCCAACGTCGCCGCAGATCAGCCGGTCCATGGGCTTGATCCGCTCCATATCGGCCTTTACTTCGTTGATGGCGTTGGCCTGGTCGGGGGTTTCTTCGAAAGGAAACGAGTCTTCCAGCTCCTGCTGCCAGACCGTATCCGGGCCGAACTCGTGGCCCTCGGCTGCCTGGCGGGCGGCGTGGAGCTTCAGCAACTCCATGGCCAGCTCCCTGGTGGCGCCTTTGACCCGTTCTTTAACCCTGGCCCACTCGGCGGCGCTGAGGCGGGTCAGAGAAGGCGGACGGTCCATGGCCCCAACGTAGGCGCTAACCCGGTCCAGGTTGTCGGTAGGAACGTAGAGCTTGTCCTGCTCGGCGTATTCCAAGACCAGGTATTCCTTTTCCTCGC
>CAJWBT010000067.1 GCA_913020235.1 uncultured Chloroflexota bacterium | reverse complement strand
GTGGACCGGGAGTACATGGAGCGCCGCTACCAGATGGACCGGGCCCTCAACGTCAGCGCCAAGAACCTGGTGAAGCAGGTCCACCGGGAGTACGTGGACCTGGTCGGCCGGGGTTACGGTGGCCTGATCGAGACTTACAAGCTGGAGGAGGCCGAGGTAGCCATCGTGGCCATGGGCTCCCTGGCCGCCACTTCCCGCTACGCCATCGACCGGCTCCGCGAACAAGGGAAGGCCGTGGGGATGGTGAAGGTCCACACCCTCCGGCCATTCCCTGGCGAGGACCTGGTTGAGGCCCTGAAAGGGGTCAAGGCCGTGGTGGTGCTGGACCGGAACCCGGTGGCCGCCGTCTACCAGGACCTGCGCAGCGCCCTGTTCGGCCAGCCGCAGCCTCCCCTGGTGCTGGGCCGCATTGTGGGCCTGGGCGGCCGGGACGTTACCCACTGCAGCGTGATGTACATGGCTGAAGAAGCCCTGGCCGCGGCGCGGCAGGGCCATCCGGATGAGGCCCTGGGGTGGCACTTCCAGGTTATCGAGGATGAGGAGATGCTGGCCCGTGCTTTGGGGAAGTAGCGCCAAGTGTCGCTGAACCACGCTTAAAGGGAGCAACTTATGCCCATAAAGATGGTTATGGAGACCCCGGAGCAGCGGGTCTTCATGAACGTAACGGCCAATCAATGTCCAGGGTGCCCGGAGAACCTGGCGGCCCGCCTGGTGATGCACGTGGTCTTCGACGTGTTAGGCGACCAGAAGCCCGTCGTCTTCGGTCAGGGGTGCGGCATCGGCCGGGACTTTCTCCAGCGCAGCGGCCTGGGCACCCATGATAGCGGAGTGGTCGGGATGCTCACCGCCATGCAGGTGCGGGGAATCGACCGCCCAATAGTGGTCATCGACGGCGACGGCCAGGTGGACCTCGGACTGGAGGACCTGGCCACCGGCTTCCAGCAAGGCTACAAGTACCTCCACGTGGTCTGCGATAACCAGGCCCACGCCGCCAGCGGCAGCCACGCCACCGGCAGCACCCACCCCATGGCCCGCACCGGTGTGCGTCCCTCCGGCAAGCTGCGCCATCCCAAACACTTCACCCTGATGCTCATGTTCAGCGGCGCCGAGTACGTGGCCACCGCCGCCACCTCACATCCGCAAGACCTGGAGCGGAAGATCAGGAACGCGGTGACCCGGCTCCCCGCCTTTATCCAGATCCTCACCCCCTGCAACCCCTCCTGGGGCTACGACGATGACAAGGGAATCGAGGTGTCCCGTCTGGCCGTTAACAGCGGGATATGGCCCCTGTTCGAGTGGAAGGACGGCGTTTTCGATCGCCAGAACATCCCGAGCAAGGCGACCGTGCGGGAGTACGTTGCGGCCCAGCGCCGCTACGCCCACCTCACCGATGCCGACATTCAGTCCATGGAGGGGTATGTGAAGGAGCTGGATGATATGCTGTCCAAGCTGCAAACCGGCTTCGGCGCCTGAGGTCTCCCGGCTGATGGCTTCGACGGACCGGCCGTGGTTTCAGCATTACCCTCCCGGTGTGCCGAAAAGCATCCGCTATCCTGAGGTCCCCTTCTACCGTCTCCTCCAGGAATCCGCCGCCCGCTTCCCGGACCGTGCCGCCCTCATCTTCTACGACGGCGCCAAGGGCCGGGAGTTGGGCGTCAAGAGCTACGCCGACCTGGACGGCGAGTCGGACCGGTTCGCCGCGGCGTTGTCGGCTCTGGGCATCGGCCGGGGAGACCGGGTGGCCTACTTCCTTCAGAACTCGCCCGCCCTGGTTGTGGGGTTCTACGGCATCCTCAAGGCCGGGGCCGTGGTGGTGCCCTGCAACCCCATGTACCGGGGCGAGGAGCTGGGCCACCAGCTCCGGGACTCGGGGGCCAAGGCCATCCTCTGCGAGGCCGGTCTCTATCCGCTGGTGGAGCAAGTGGCCCCGAATACCGACCTGCGGCACGTCATCGTCACCGGAGGTCCGCCGGATGGACGGACCCAAGCATCGGGGCGGGAGGTCCACTCGCCGGACCGGGGGGGCCATTTGCCGGACCGGAAGGTCGATTCGCTGGACTGGGAAGTCCATTTGATGGAAGCCCTGGTGGAATCGCAGAAAGGGCGCACGGCCATGCGCCCCTACCGGTACCCCGGCATCGACCCCGTCCGGGACCTGGCCTTTCTGCCCTACACCGGGGGCACCACGGGCGTGCCCAAGGGGAGTATGCTCACCCACCAAAACCTGGTGGTCAACACCCTCCAGTTCAAGACCTGGTTCGGGTACCGGGAAGGGGAAGAGGTCTTCATCGCCGCCCTGCCCCTGTTTCACATCGGGGGGATTGCGGGGGTGATGAACGTGCCCCTGGCCGCCGGGGCCACCATCGTGCTGTTCCGCCGGTTCAATCCCCTGGGCGTGCTCCAGGCCGTTCAGGACTATCGGGCCACCCGTTTCCTGGGCGTCCCCACCATGTACATCGCCCTGCTCAACCAGCGGGAGGCCCCGTCCTTCGACCTTTCCTCCCTCCGGGCCAGCCGGACCAGCGCCGCCTCTCTGCCGGCGGCGGTGAAACTGGCCTTCGACCATCTGGTGGGCCATGAAGTGCTCATCGAGGGATATGGGCTGACCGAGACCTCGCCTTTGACCCACGTCAACCCCGTCCACCGGGCCCGGGCCGGCTCCATCGGTGTCCCATTGCCCGACACCGACGCCCGCATCGTGGACGCCGAGGAGGGGACAGAGGTGCTGCCCGTGGGCCAAGTCGGGGAGCTGGTGCTGCGAGGCCCCCAGGTGATGCAGGGCTACTGGAATAACCCGGGGGAGACCGGCGCGGCCCTCCGCGACGGATGGCTCTTCACCGGCGACCTGGCCACCATGGATGAGGATGGATATTTCCGTATCGTCGACCGCAAGAAGGACGTGATCAATGCCGCCGGTTTCAAGGTCTGGCCGCGGGAGGTGGAGGAGGTGCTCTACCAGCACCCTCACATCCGGGCGGCGGCGGTCGTCGGGGTGCCCGACAGCTACCGGGGGGAGACGGTCAAGGCGGTGGTGGTGCTAAAGGAGAATCACGGCTTCCATTCAGACGAAGCGGCCAAAGAGGCGATCGTGGAATTCTGCCGCCGGGAGCTGGCCGCCTACAAGGTGCCTCGGGTCGTGGAACTCCGGGACCGCCTTCCCATCAGCGGGGCGGGCAAGGTGCTGCGCCGGGTGTTGCGGGACGCGGCCGCGGATGGCTCGGGAACCATGGACGCAGAGGGCCGTTGACCGGCGCCGGAGGGCACTGTTATGCTGGCCTTCGTCAAGTAGGAGCCTCCTTGGGGCGCGGGTAGCCGGATAGCTTGCCTCCAGCCAGCAAGGAGAGCCGCAAGCGGGGCAACACGCCCGTTGCCACCGCTCAAGGTTGATCCCCGTCAGGGTCCACGAGCACAATGCCTGAAAAAGGGAAGGAGGCGCACTATGGGAAACACCGTCTTGTTGGAGGTCCGGAACCGGGTAGCCTACGTCACCCTCAACCGGCCTGAGAAGCTGAACGCCGTCAACAATGAGATGATTGCCGACCTCTTTGAAACCTTCGACGAGGTCAACCAGAACCCGGACATCTGGGTGGTCCTCCTCACCGGCGCGGGCCGGGCCTTCTGCACCGGCCACGACCTGGTGATGGGCCGGCTGGAGAGGGAGGACGGTGAGAAGCCGCCACGAGGAGACACCGACGACCTGTACGTCTACCTCAGCCGCATCTGGAAACCGATTGTCGCCGCCATCAACGGCTACTGCCTGGCCCAGGGCGGTGGTCTGGCCCTCCTGAGCGACATCCGCATCGCGTCGGACACGGCCCAGTTCGGCTGGCCCCAGGTCCGGCGGGGCATCGCCTCGATCAGCGGGCCGACCATCCTCTCCCACTACGTGCCCCTGGGCTCCGCCCTCAAGTTTCTCTTCACCGGACAGTTGTGCGACGCCCAGGAAGCCTACCGAATCGGGCTGGTCCAGGAAGTGTTGCCCCCGGACAAGCTGATGGACCGCGCCGAAGAAGTTGCCCGAGGGATCGCCGAAAACTCGGCTCCCCTGGCGGTGCGCGCCATCAAGGAGGCGGCCATCACCGGTCTGAGCATTGGGGATTTCGCCGACAGGGTCGCGAACTCGCGGCGAACCATGATGGAGATGGGCGAAACGGAGGACAAGCAGGAAGGGCTCGATGCCTTCGCCCAGAAGCGCAAGCCCGTGTTCAAGGGCCGCTAGGCCCCGGCCGGGCTGGTAAGCCATGGCCGCGGTCTTGGAGGGAATAGCTGCCCTGGACCTGACCCAGGGTGTCGCCGGTCCCTACTGCACCAAGCTTCTGGCCGGGATGGGGGCCGAGGTTATCAAGGTGGAGCCGCCGGCCACCGGCGATCCGTCGCGGGGCCTCGGTCCCTTCGTGAACGACGACCCCCATCCCGAGAAGAGCCTCCTCTATCTCTACCTCAACACCGGCAAGAAGAGCCTCACCCTGGACCTGCGGAGTGAGGCCGGCCGGGATATCCTCCGCGCCCTGGCAAGAGGCGTGGACATCGTTGTCGAGAGCTTCGAGCCCCGGGTCCTGCCCGGCCTGGGGCTCCCCTACAGCCGGCTCTCGGCGGACAACCCCGGCCTGGTCATGACCTCGGTTACCTTCTTCGGCCAGGACGGCCTCTACAGCGAGTACAAAGGCGGGGAGATCGTCGCTCAGGCCATGAGCGGTAACCTCCAGATAACCGGCGAACCGCACCGGGAGCCGGTGATGATCGGAGGCCATTTTGCCCAGTATGCGGGGGGCCAGGCGGCGTGTGTCGCCACCCTGATGGCGCTGTACCATGCCATGTTAACCGGGCATGGCCAGCACGTCGACTGCTCCATCGTGGAGGCCAACGCCGACCTGCTGGACAGCTGGGGCGTGAACGCCGTGCTGGGGACGAAGCAGGAGCGGACCGGCATGCGCCATCACGGTGGGTACCCCGCTCAGCTCTATCCGTGCCGGGACGGCTACGTGGTCCTGGGGACGGAACCGGCAGGCTGGAAAACCCTCGTCGACCTGGTGGATGACGAGGCCCTGCGCGACCCTAAATACGCCCGCCCCGGACGCAAACAGTTCCGGGAGGAGATCGACCCGATCCTGGTCTCGTGGCTGCGGGACAAGAACAAGGTGGATGTCCACCGCGCTGCCCAGGCCAGGCGGCTGGCCTCCGGGTACTTCATGACGCCGGAGGACATGCTGGAGTCGCCCCAGCTACGGGAGCGGGGATATTTTCAGGAAATCGACCACCCGTCCACCGGACCGTCCTCGTATCCTGGCCCTCCCTTTCGGTTCTCCGAGGCCGGGTGGGACCAGAGCCGGGCCCCCCTTCTCGGCGAGCACAATCAAGAGGTCTACGGCCGGTGCCTGGGCCTTTCCGATGGGGAGCTGGACCGGCTCAAGCGTCAGGGAGTGATCTGAGGCCGGGATGAGCCGTGCACTGCTGCATGGAGTCCGGGTTTTGGACATGACCCAGATCCGCGCCGGGCCCAAGGCCGCCAAGTGGCTGGCCGACGGCGGGGCCGAAGTCATCAAGGTCGAGTCCCGCAACCGCAACGACGGCAGGGGGTTTTCGCGCCGGGGAAGCGACCGAGGGCAGGCCGTGCCCGCGGCGGCGGTGCCGGAGGCCGAGCAACGAACGCGGAACCGCCAGGGCTTCGAGCAACTCCACCGGAACAAGCTGGGGCTGTCCATCGACCTCTCCAAGCCCGAGGGCGTTCCTCTGCTCAAACGGTTGATCGCCGTTAGCGACGTGGTGATGGAAAATTTCAGCTACGGCGTGATGGAACGGCTGGGGCTGGGCTACCGGGAATTGTGCGGGGTGCGGCCTGACATAATCATGATCTCCATGCCCGGTTTCGGCGCCGGCGGCCCCTTCCGGGACCACGTGGCCTTTGGGTGGGCCCAGGAGCACATGGCCGGGATAACCGCCTCGACGGGTTACGCCGGTGGACCGCCGCTGAAGACCGGGACTATCGTGGCAGACCCGCTGAACGGCGTCCACGCCGCGGCGGCGGTACTGGGCTGCCTGGTGTACCGGGCGAGGACCGGTAAGGGGCAGTTCATCGACCTGTCCCACCTGGAATCTCTCATCTGCCTGGTGGGTGATGCCGTTCTGGAGTACACCATCAACGGCCGGGTACGGGAGCGCATGGGGAACCGCCATCCGGTCTACGCTCCCCAGGGGGTGTATCCTTGCCGGGGCGACGACGAGTGGATAAGTCTGACAGTGACCAGCGACGCCGAGTGGCGGGCCCTTTGCGGCGTGATCGGCCGCCTCGATTTGGCTGGTGACCCTCGCTTTGCCGGTAACGTCAGCCGCCGGCGGGACCAGGACTCCCTCGACCCTGTCATCGGGGAATGGACCCGGCGGCACGAGCGATACCGGGCCATGGAGCTGCTCCAGGCCGCCGGGGTGGCCGCCGGGGCCGTCCTGGATCAAGACGAAGCTCTGATCAGTGCCCAGGCCCGGAGCCGAGGCTTTCTCCCGATACTGGCGCACCCGGACGGCGTCCACCACCCTTACATCGACACTCCGGCCAAGTTCTCGCGGACGCCGGCCGGGGTGCGGGCCCCGGGGCCGCTGCTGGGGGAACACAACGGGTACCTCTTGGGCGACCTCCTGGGGTTGCCGCCCGAGGAGCTGGGGCGCCTGGAGGCCGGCGGGGTGACCGCCACCCTCTCGACGGACCTTTCCGGCCTGGACGCGGACAACGGCAGCTAGCACTCAGTCAACTTAATACTGACGATTGTCATTCTTGTACATTAGCTCCCAGAGACGGAGGTAAGACCGTTGTCATTCTGTGCGAAGCGAAGAATCTCGTTGTTACGCTGAGATTCTTCGTCGCTCAGCTCCTCAAAATGACATCCTGCTAAAACCAAGTTGGCTGAGTACTGGGGGTGTGAGGACCCTTTCCCACAGGCTGCGACAACATCGTTTCTTTGCATTCTCGGGCTTTTTGGAGGACCTCTTTCTTGCAAGAAAGAGGTCCTCCAAACCTCTCCAGAAAGAACCGTGATGGGGTTTACTTGGCGGCTTGACACTTGGGCTGCCTGCTACCATGATATGACCCACGATTACGAATGGGGTTCGAGTCCCGTCCCTGAAATTGCTGAGACGGGGCACGGCCGAGGGGGTCTGCGCTTGATACGGAAGGTGGGCCTAGCGCTGCTTCTGGGCGCTGTGGCAAGCTCGTTGAACGTGGGCCTCTCCCTGGCCCACCCGGGAGAGGTACACGTGGGCGGCCTGTCGAGCACCGCGTCCCTGGCGATCATCGTGGCCGGCGTGGTGCTGGTGGCGCTGTTTCTTGGGCTGTTCGTCCTGAGTTGGAGACGTTCCATTCAGTCCTCGGACCCTGCGTCTGGGGAGGGCGAGGGGGATGGGGCCCAGGAAATCGACGACGGGGACGAAGGGTAGCGAATGTCATCCGCGGGAGCGCAACCTCCAGCGCCGGAGCTGGGCGCCGGGCAGCAGCCTTCAGGGGGGCTGAGGAGCTACTTCGCGACGGCAAGCAGGTTCAGCCGCAACGCCCGGCTGTTCCTCAGCTACGCCCTGATGGCTCAGCTCGGCGCCGGCATCTGGCTGGTGATGTTCAACCTGTACCTCCTGCGCCTGGGCTTCTCCACCAACTTCGTGGGCCTGTTCATCATGGTGGACATGCTGTTCCATGGGCTGGTGGCCTTCCCCGCCGGGCTCATTGCCGACAAGATAGGCCGGCGCCGGGCCTTCTTCATCGCCACGTGTATCAACCTGGCGGCTCGGGGCGCCCTGCTGTTTACCCAGGACCCGGCGATGCTGTTGGTGCTGGCCGGCGTCTCCGGGATCGGCGAGGCGTTCCACGGGGTGGCCGGCCCGCCCTTCATAATGGAGAACAGCGAGCCGGAGGAGCGGCCCCTCCTTTTCAGCCTGAACTGGATGTTCCTCTTGCTTTCCCGTTCGGCGGGCAGCGCGCTGCCGCTGGTCTGGGCCGTGGCCCTGGGGGTCCCCGACCTGGATATCGGTTCGGCCCGGTGGGTCCTGGTCGCGTCCCTGCCTCTGACGCTGGCGGCCCTGGCTCCGCTGGCCTTCATGGTGGAGAAGCGGGCGGAGTTGGTGCAGAGCTTCCTGGACCTGCTGGCCTTGAAAAACGTGGTCAACTTCTCCAACATCGCCAAGCTGACCCTTTGCGGCCTGGTGGTCGGGATGGGGTTCGGCCTGGCCACCCGCTTCTTCAACGTCTTCTTCGATCTGGCCCTCGGCGCCAGTGACCGGCAAATCTCGGCCATATTCGCCGTCGGCGCTCTGGCGGGCGCCTCCTCCATCCTTTTCTCGGGGATGTTCGTCCGCAAGTGGGGAAAGACGCGGAGCATTGTGGCGACCCAGCTAGCCTCTGCCCCATTCCTCATGCTGATGGTGCTGGTTCCGGCCATCGTTCCCGGGCTGCCCATTGTGGTGGTGTTTCTACTCCTTCGGGATGCCAGTTACAGCATTTCCATGCCGGCCCGCGACCAGCTCGCCATGGAGCTTACCGTGGCCCAGGAAAGAGGGACGGCGGCGGGCATGACCCATATGTCTTTCGACCTGGGAGGGGCCTTCGGCGCCGGGATATCCGGCACATTAATTGGGGTGAGCGCGGCGGAGGCGAGCCGGGGATTGGTGGACGTCGGCCAGTTTGTTCCGGCGTTCATCGTCGCCGCCGCGCTGGTGGTCGCGGCGGCAGCCCTGTACCATGTCTTCTTCCAGGGACGGGAGGCCCGCGTTGTGCAGGCCACAGTTACCGCGCCGGAGGCGGGCTAGGGGAACCGGCCGGGAGAGGGAGGTGCTGCGGAACGTGGCCCAGGGCAGGGGCAACAAAGAGATTGGGACGGACCTGATCATCAGCGAGAGCACGGTGAAGTACCACTTGCGAAACATCCTGGACAAGCTCCACCTGGAGAACCGGGGCCAAGTAATCGCCTATGCAACGCGGCGGGGACTGGACGCCACCAGGCGCCCGACTATCGACCGCATACAGTCTGCCTTGACTTTCGATGACCCGATGCCGCTATAATGGTGCAGGCAAACAGGCACCGCAGGCCGCGGTGGCTCCGAGGATCGCCTGAATCCGGCGCCTGCCTGCCGACTTTATTCAGGCGGGAGGAGTCAGTGATAACCACGAAGAGGAAACTTCCAATCTTTCTTGGCGGCCTGTTGGGTCTGCTGCTCTTTGTTGCGATGGCGTGTGGCGATGACGCCACACCCGTGGTGCAGACCGTCGTCGTACCTCAGACCGTCATCGTCCCGGCAGAGCCTGAGCCGGCGGGGGCGCGGCTGGACACGGTTGTCGCCCGTGGCAAGGTGATCTGCGCCGGCAGAACCGACCTGGCCGGATTCGGCTACCTGGACGCGGCCGGCAATAACAAGGGCTTCGACATCGACCTCTGCCGGGCCGTCGCCGCCGCCATCTTCGGCGACCCGTCCAAGCTGGAAATCGTCCCCATTACCGCCTCCGAGCGGGGTCCGACCATCCAGGCCGGCGAAGTGGACATCCTGTCCCGCAACGTCACCTGGACCTCCAC